>CAZWGB010000028.1:0-14663 GCA_964633465.1 uncultured Woeseiaceae bacterium
CTGAAAAACTGCATGCAGAACTAACGGCCAAAGTACGTGAAATGGGTCTTGCAGCCAGGGATGTCCCAGAAGATGTCGGTGGAGCAGGACTCGGCGCACTGGACAATTGTGTGATTACCGAACAAGTTCACAGATCTACGGCAGGTTGTGGTGTGTTTGGCTCTAATTTTGCATCCATGCTGTATGAACTTGGTACCGATGAGCAGAAAGAAAAATATATGTTTCCAGCAATCCAGGGAAAGTTTCATGGTGCCAGTGCATTCTCCGAACCTCAATCAGGCAGTGATATGGCAGGAACCAGAACCACCATCGAAAAAACCAATGACAGTTGGGCAATCAACGGGAATAAATGCTGGATATTTAGAGCCAATACAGCTCGCTTTATCCTTGTGCTGACCAGAGTCAAAGGAACTGAGCGACATGAAGGCCTCCAATGGGTCATTGTTGATGCCGGTATGCCAGGATTTAAAGTAGGAAGAGAACAGAAAATGATCCATGGACAAAATACGTATGAACTTTTCTTCGATAATTGTGTGGTTGGTGAGGAACAAATGCTCGGCAAAATGGGTGAAGCTTGGTCGTCTGGTACAAATTTTCTCTTTGCTGGTCGAATCCAAATTGCTGCTCGAGCATTGGGTATTGCAGATCGCTGTTTAGCAATGGCAACGGAATACGCTAAAACCAGGCATACCTTTGGCAAAGTACTTTCTTCTCGTCAAGCCATTCAGTGGATGATTGCAAACTCAGCGATGGAACTCCATGCTGCCAGATTAATTGTTTATGATGCCGCATCTAGGGCACAAGCTGGAGAACAAGTTTTTGCCCAAACTGCCATGGCCAAAGTTGTCGCTACCGAAATGGCAGCTAAAGTGGTGGATCGAGCAATCCAGATTCATGGGGCTGCAGGCGTGTCTGATGATACTATTCTGGAGCGCTGTTATCGCGATGTGCGGCCTATGCGAATCTATGAAGGCACTTCAGAAGCAATGCGCAGTGTGATTGCCAGAGATTTACTGAAGTAAATAAATAACAATAGAAGGCAATACTATGGGAAATAAAAAAATCCTGCCGTTTTCAACTCGATTTGGTTGGGGTACTGGAACTTTAACAGTTTCCCTGATGTTCCAAGCCACTGGATTACTGTTGTTATTTTATCTAACCGATGTGGTTAAAATCCCAGCAGCCACAGCAGGATTGTTGATTGCATTATCAAAAGTATACGATGCGTTTACAGACCCAATCATGGGCCGGATCAGTGACCGTACAAAAACCCCATGGGGAAAGAGAAGACCCTACGTAATGCTTGGAACTCTTCTTTGTGCAGGATCATTTATACTGCTATTTAATTTAGCTGCTTTTGCAGACTCCCCCAACATCATCATCATTGTTCTTGCTGCCTTACTTCTCAATGCAACCGGCTACACCATATTTAATGTCCCATACCTTGCGATGCCAGCTGAAATGACCTCCGATCATAATGTTCGCACCAACTTGATGTCCTTTAGAGTCATGGCTGTTGCAATTGGGCAAATAGGAGGATCAGCCGGTGGTCCTGCTCTTATACTTTACTTTGGTGATGGCATCGACATGGCCAACTCTTTTGGATATACGGGCATGGCCAATGTTCTTGCAGCATTCATGGTTGCTGCTGGTTTACTCTGTTTTTGGCTGACGAGAAAAGCATCCTTTGTTGAATCATCTATTGCCGATCAAGGCAGCAAATCGTCATTTTTAGAACAATTCAAAACAGCATTTAGTATTCGACCATTTGCTATTTTGCTGGGTATAAAAATCACCCAATTGACTGGTTTTGCTATATTTTTAGGCTCTTTACCTTATTTGTTTTCTCGCATTATGTTTGCAAGCAATGATCTCAAATTTTACTTTCTTGTCCAAGGTACAGTGATGTTTGCTTCGCAACCACTATGGGTTTATATGGTTGGTAAAATTGGCAAGAAAAATGGTTACTATTTAGCTTCTCTATTATGGGGAGTGGGAGGTTTATCCTGGATGATGGTGGCTGAAGGTGAACCTACAATTGGTATTGTCATTCGTGGCGTATTGCTTGGCTTGGGTGCCGGGGGTCTGATATTGGTGGGTCAATCCATGCTCCCTGATACGATGCAATACGATTATCAAAAAACAGGCATTCGGCGCGAAGGCATTTTTGCAGGCGTTTATACGACGGTTGAAAAAGTTTCGTTTGCAATTGGTCCTGCTTTACTCGGCTTAATCATTGGTTATGCCGGTTATGACGCATCGGCAGAAACTCTCTCTGACAATGTCCGTATGGTCATTTACTTATGCGCAGGTGGGTTACCAGTTGCAAGTTTAATTATTAGTTGTTTTTTAATGATTCTTTATAATTTGGATTTAGAGACTCTTAAAGAAGAGTAACTGGCTCTGTGTTAAGCATATAATTATAAGTATCGAAAAGCTTGAATAAAGAAAATGAAAAAATGTGACACCATACTCCGCGGCACTGTCATCACTATGGATGAGGATCGACGTGTTTATTTAGATGGTTATGTCGCCATTGAAAATGGAGTAATTGTTGCGGTAGGCTCATCCAAGGATTGCCAAGTTAAAGCTGATGAGGACTTGGGTGGTGATGGGCACATCGTTCTTCCTGGATTAATCAATGTCCACTCTCATCTCGTTCAAGGTTGTATGAGAGGGATGGCCGATGGCACAACTTATGAAGAACGCTTGTTTGGATTTTACTATCCGATGACCGGTGCTTGTGATGAGGAGAGATCTTACCATGCCTCAATGCCGCCAATTTTGGATCTGGTTCTAGCTGGTGTGACTACGACAGCTGACGATCACTTTACACACTTACATAAAAGATCAATCGATGGGGTTTTGGCAGCCGCGCGTGACAGCGGGATCCGTTGCCGCATGGCGAGGCTCACGATTAATGATCCAGATGCAGTGCCTGACGGCTTCAGAGAAGATCTGGACACCGGATTGGCTGAAACGGAACGAGTTAAATCTGAATGGGAAGATGATCGTATCTCTGTAACCGCCTCTACTATTGGCATTACTTATTGTGAGCCTGATCAACTTATTGAGCTATGGAAATGGACTGATGCAAACAATAGGCAATTTGATATCCATGCCCCTGCAGTTTTTGATCAAAAATACCTTGCTGCTCGGAGAGGCTGGGAAGGGGGTTCTTTTGAATGGTTAGACCATGTTGGGATCCTGGGTCCAAATCTAATTGCAGCACATGCACAAAACCTAAGGCCCGGCGAAGAAAAATTAATTCACGACCGTGGTGCAGCTGTGGCTCTCGTCCCTGATATGGAACAAGTTCTAGGATTGGTAAGCTTCGATGCAAAGCAATTTTTGGAATCCGATGTTAACTGCGGATTAGGTCTAGATGGGCCTGTTGTTGCCTACGGCCATGATATCTGGGCTGCAATGCGTGGATTTTTGACGGCACAACGCATGGGTGATGAATACAGACGAAGAACATCAGAAACTAACTCACAGTGGACTGGAGAAGAAGTTCTCTATGGAAGTGCTGAACAAGCCCTAGAATTGGCAACTATAGGAGGAGCAAAAGCATTGATGATGGATGATCAAATTGGATCCCTCGAACAGGGTAAATCTGCCGATGCCCTATTGATAGACCGAAGAAGTGAAACACATTTATCACCAGCAGGTACTTTGATAGCCAATTTGGTTTACGGAAACGGCCCCAGTCGCGAATCAATACGGCGAGTTATGGTGGGAGGAAAAACAATTGCAGAAAATGGCAACCATGTGGGTATTGACCATCGATCTGTCGTGGAAAACTCGGATCAACTCCAACAAACCTTATTAGATGAAGCTGATGCGAGACAGTTTGTGAATAAGAGAAGCAGATACAAATGGATTAATTGAACGTGTATCAATTTATTGATTATGAAAAAAATCTGAATGAGCATCTAGCTGTTATCACCATGAACCGTCCGGAGGTTCTTAATGCAATGAACCCCGCCTCAACCAAAGAGATGACCACAATCTGGGATGACTTTGCCAATGACCCTGAAATGTGGGTTGCCATTCTAACTGGAGCAGGAGATCAAGCGTTTACTGTAGGTAACGACCTCAAAGATCAATCAAGCGATACGTGGCCACCTAAACGAGACCCAAATGGCTGGGGTGGGCTGGTCAATCGTTTTGACCTCAGCAAGCCAATCATCGCAGCAGTCAATGGTTGGGCTCTGGGAGGCGGCTTTGAACTCTGTCTAGCAGCTGATCTGGTCATAGCTTCTGAAAACGCACGTTTTGGCTGCCCGGAAGTTCGTATTGGCGGAGTTCCTACTGGTTCCATTCACAGACTGATACGCCAAGTCCCATCAAAAGCTGCAATGGCCATACTCCTAACAGGTGAATCGATAGATGCCAAAGAGGCATTTCGCATTGGTCTTATCAATGAAGTGGTAACAACAGAAAAACTTATGCTCAAAGCGAGAGAGTTGGCGAAAGAAATTACTCGAAGCGCACCTTTGGGCGTCCAAGCAGTCAAAAAAGTTATTCGACAGTCAGACCACTTAACTCTTAGTGAGGCCATGCAAACCAATTATCCTGCAATAGAAGAAGTTCGCTCTTCAAAAGATTCTGTAGAAGGCAGAAAAGCTTTTAAAGAGAAGCGAAAACCGAAATGGGAAGGCCGATAAAAATTTAGACCGATGAGCTAGTTATTGGACTTAGGGATTAAAGGCAACAAAATATAGGGAGCCTGATCAGGCCCAAAATGGAGAGTGGTATCTCCTCCAAATATTTCCTCTGGGCGGTCTCTGGGATCATTGTGTAAAAATGGTCCACAGCCTTTTAATTTGTTTTTAAAATTTGACAACGTTGCTTCCTTTGCATCGGGACATTCATAATCTTTGCCTCTAATATTTAGGCCAATTTGATATCCGGCAGGGACAACAATGGAGGTGGGCCAAATTTCAATATCCAGCATTTCAGGGTCTCCAGGGTTCAGTGGCCATAATTCGTCGTGGGTATGGTATGGACGAAATGGTTCTGACAAAATAGGATCCAGTTTTCTATGTGACGCCCTCAACCAGCCTTGACCAATGGGTGTGTAGGGGTCTATGGCGCCTTGAAAAACCAACTCTTTGCCTGCGGGTGAAAAAATACGGAGAACCACAAACAAATCAGCATCAACAGTGGATGAGGATACAAATAATTTTACCGCAGAAGGACCAGTGATTTCTGTTTCGGATTCAAGGGGTGATGACAGAAAATTAACTCCCTCCTCCACTGCTGAGAAGGTAATTTTTGAATCATTTTTGGGTAGGGTTGATGAGAGATTTTTCTCTTCAGAACCGAGGTAAAAACGTGTCCATTCAGTGCCTTCGATTGGCCAAGAATTATGATGACGCTCCTTAAAACCACTGATTTTTCGGACCTGTAACTGAACTCGGGGTTGTTTTTCCCAGCCATTTTTTTCATTTTTAAGAAAATAATCAAAAAATCGTTTCTGCAGCTTCACACCGTAATCAGTATAGAATTCTGTCCAATGCTCGAGACCATGGACTTCCAGCCATTTCTGCTCCGATTCGACTCTAGAAAATCCTTCAAAATTTCCACGGAGATGTAACCCTTGCCCACCCCAATTAGCAGCTGTTAACAATGGGACATTTATCTTGTCCCAAATCGCTGAACGCAATCGATGGTAGTCATCATCAAGTGGATGTGCATAAATCTCATTACCAAATCGGCATCGATTCTCAAGCAAGGTCTCTGATTTAAGCGTTTCTGAACCGCACACCCAATCCCCGGTTATATCGTTTTTGGGTCCATTGGTGCCAAGTCCATATTGCACGGTCTTAACTTGCATGTCATACCAATTTGCCCAAAAAGTGCTTAGAATCCCGCCATGGTGAGTCATATCACGATACCAGTCACTGGCTCCCTCCCAAACACACATTGCTGAAAGATGTTTAGGCTGCAAAGAGGCCACTTGCCATTGATTGATTCCATAATAAGAAACTCCATTCAATCCAACTTTGCCATTACTCCAATCTTGCCTCCCAGCCCATTCAATGCAATTGGCAAAATCAAGAGTTTCACGAGGGGAAAAAGGATCAACAAAACCAGGTGAATAACCACAACCACGTGAATCCACCCGGACACAAACATAGTCATCAGGCACCCATTTTTCAGGATCAACCACTTCCCAATTCTGATATTTGTTGGTTGAGCCAGCTGCAACATCAGGGTGTTCATCCACCATGCGTTCCCAAGCGCTTGGGTAGCCTTTCTGGAAAGACAGTCCTTTTGCGTATGGACCGTATGTTAAGATAACAGGATATCGACCAGAATCAACGGGTCGAAAAATGTCTGCACGTAAAACCAACCCATCATCCATTTCAATTGGAACATTCCAGTCAATTCGCATGCCATCTTGAATCTCCGAGTTTGTAGCAATCATGGCTATAAGTATTGTAATTCTAGGGTTACGGGCTTTTATGCTGAATCGGGCACATAAGCAATTAGATCCAACAGTGTATTGGCTCCATCAACCACCAATGAATTATTCAAACCGATCGTTGTTGATGCTGGTTTATCGGTGGGAAAATAGCTTGCCCATTCCTCAATTGATTCAGCAAACCATTGTAAATGACTGTGGAAACAGGCTCTGCGTACAATGTTCTCTACCGAAGTGCCTGCAGTTTCACATATGGCATTGATGTTATGCATCATATAACGCATCTGTGCTTTGCCAGGTGAACCGTACCATGGAGCAGCTGGATTCCTGACCATGCCATCGGCAATTTTTCCATGCGAATCGAAAGCCATCTGTGTGCTCAAAAACAAAAAATTACCCACTTTGACAGCTTGGGGTTCATGTCCGAGTGGCATGGGTGCTTCTGAGGTTTCGATTGTGGATTTGGTCAACTTTGCATCATTGGCTAACAGTGTTAATGCAACTTCAATTCTGTTTCCCTCTGTCTCCATACCTACACGAGGTACAACCACTCGTGCGGGTGCTTGATTAGGAAACCATTGGCGCCAAACTTGGTCCATTTTCTCAAAATCGTTTGGGCTGCCAATAAAGACTTCAGCTTTTACCGTTTGCTGTAGTGAACTACCTGCTATTTCAGCGGTTTTACTGAGTTTCTCTAAAACATAGTTTGTTTGCTGTTCAAGGGAGAGATTTTCTCCTCTAAGGTCAGCCGAGCTTTCATTTCCAAGAAATACCCAATCACCACGACGCAGGGCTGCTGCCTGTCCTCCATTAGGCGACTCTATGTCTTCAGGTAGGTCAAAAGTCACGGATTCATTGTCATCATTGAAACAGATTACTTCCAACTCCAATTCAGTATCTTGCCACATCAATTCACTGATACCCGAACCCGATCTAGGAGGGAATGGTTTGTTAAAGAATTCCTCTCTAGCCTTGATGTAGGGTCCTATATCGATGCCATGCCAGTTATGCCCTTCTCCCAATTCACTATCGGTAGGGTGGTTCGAAACATACCACTCCCAAATCTTGACGGTATCAGTTTGCAAATCGCATCCTGTAGCCTCAATGGTCTTTGCAATGTTGCTAAAAATGAAACGTGTTTGCAGTTCAAGACCTGTTTCTGAATCTGACTTCTTAGGTCTGACTTCAGGGGGAAGACCAGTTTTAAAATCACTGGCAAGCTGGCCTGCAATGAAAACCCAACCACCTGCCTTGACTGCTGGGCTGTATGGCATGATCGGCTTGGGCACTCCCTCCGCAAGGCCAGGCCAGATTGCCTCAGGTTCAAGATTTTGATTCACTTTGCTATCAATTTGTTTGAAGAATACTGCAGACTGCTGCTGTATCCTGTTGGCCCAAATTGGCATCAATAGCAGCTTGATAAAGCGGTTCAGTGGTTTCAAAAAGAGGAATGGGAGACTGTACATTGTTGGCAAATTCACGTATCAATTTCATATCTTTTTGCCAAACATCCAGCTTCATTGTTGCTGGCTCAAAAGTTTTATCGATCATTAATGGTGCACGCAATTCAAAAATCTTAGAGCTGCATGGGCTTGAACTGATAACTTTATAGAATTGTTCCATATTAAGACCAGATCTTTTCGCCAGAATTACAGCTTCAGCTGAAGCCACGTTATGGATTGCCACTAATAAATTGGCAATCAATTTCATTTTGGTGCCATTACCAAATTCACCCAAGTAGTAACTTTGTTTTGCAAAACTCTTAAAAATTGTGCTGCAGTCGCTAAAAACAGTTTGATCACCACTCGCAAACAACACTATGTCTCCAGTTTTCGCCTGTTGGCCCGTTCCACTTATGGGGCAATCTAGGAGATCAAGCCCTGCGTCGACAAGACGTGCTTGGTTTTTCTGTTTAGTAACTAGGTCTAAAGTACTGAGCTCTATCAAGATGCCTGCTGTGCGCTCAGATTCAGAGAGTTTGATCAGTTCTGAAACAATTGCATCCAGAGCATCAGCATTTGGTAGGCTAGAGAGCATGATATGTGAATTTTCAGCGACTTCTTCGACTGAACCAGTAATTGTAATACCTGATTTCTTGGCATTTTTGCACTGGTCCACATCAGGATCGTATCCAAATACCTGATAACCATCATCAACTAAATTTTTCGCAATTGCTCCTCCCATAATACCCAATCCAAAAATTCCAATCCTAGGGTGTTCGGTTACGTCATCAATCTTGCTCAGATCCTCAATCATTTTTCATGCCTCCGTTATAGGTAGCCTTGATGCCTTCTAGCAAAACTTCAATTGCTGTGACCACTACCTTCACATAATCATTGTTTACCCTACTGTGAAAAATATTTTTACGTACAGCGTAATAAAAGAGGCCACCATGAAGTATCCAGAGTTGCTCGAGTTCCATGTCTCCAATAGGCATTGATTCCAAACTGGGTAAATTGCAGTGATCACGAATTTCACCACACATAGGTTTCAGAAACTCATCCTCAATCATTCTAATGTAACGTCGGTTGATTGGATCCCCCTTTAGTCCAGAAAACATATAAATCCTGATCCATTCATAGCGATGAACGGTTTCTGCGTAATCAAGGTAAAAATTCTTCAGCCTTTCATCCAACGGAGTAGATCGATCAATGATTTTTTCTGCCCAACTTCTGTCTAGAGGTCGTACAAACACTTCATCAAAAACCCTGTCAATCAGTTCTTCTTTAGTCGGGAAGTAGCGGTAAAGAAGGGGTTGAGTGATACCAATTCTCTTTGCCAGCTCCCTTGTCCTGCCTCCAAATCCAACTTCGGCAAAAAATTGGATGGCTTCATCGACAATCTGTTGTTCTCGTACGTTTGGTGACAGTCTACGTCTTTTAGCTTTATCCTTAATCACTTTTAGTTTTGCCACATCTATCCCCCTTTTAAATAATAAATAAAATCGTCGTACGAAACCGGTTCGCTATCGTGCGAGCCAACCATGGTTTTGGGTTCAATCCCGTACAATTGAATAGCTCGGTACAATTCTTCAGTCGAGTATGTGGGCTTCCCATCGGGTGATCTTCTTTTACCAGCCTTTAACATCCGAGCTAAAGCTCCAATATATAAATCCCCTAGATACAGGATACCCTGATTTTCTACTTCTAAGATTAACATGTCTTTACTGTGACGGTTGTATACGGGATAAATAATCACAGAATTGTCTTTTCCTGCGAGCCTCAATGGTTGATTATCAGCAACCGCGAGAACACTTGTTGCCACTGGATTTCTGTCTAATGCGTCTGGAAGAATTGTTGATCTATTTCGATTGAGTACTTGTTTCGCCCAAATTTCAGCGTCCTCATGCACCACTATGGTTGCACCTGCAGCAGCGTATGTTCTGAACCCAACTGCATGATCAGCATGGTTGTGAGAAATAACTGCATAGGTTATTGGCTTTTTTGGAAAATTGAGTTTGATCCAATCAATAACCGCTTCGCACTTAAGTTCATCCATCCCAGGCTCAATGATTAAAATACCCTTATCCAGTTCCACGACCATGGTGTAGGTGGCATCCGAGGGTGATGGAATCATCAAATAGACTCCTTGACCCAGTTTTCTTGCTGCAATAGTTGGGCGAACCAGCTCTCGGGCTTTGGCTGCTGCAGCATAAGAATAGGACTGGACGGTTTGACTTAAACGTTTGCCGCGTGAAGCTCTTTCTTTATTGTCAAGATAGACCACTCCTGCGGGTGGTAAGAAAAGATTGTGCTCCAACAGAGGATTAAGTTTTATGTTTGAGCGATTAACATCCATGCTGGGTGCACCTGCTAATGAAATCTTTATTCGCATAGGAAAACTTACACCTTCAATTTTTTCCCAATCTGAATAAGTAACTTCTAATTCAACGTCGCCATAAACGTAATCTTTTTCCATAGTCGATAATTTTTCTATAAGTCCCGAGTTTTTATTGACATACAAGGTGATTGGATAAACCTCGTCTTCAAGAACTAATTGATGATATTTTGAAGTTGGAAAGTCACGACTTTGCCATCTAGACAACCAGTTTGAATCAACTTCAAAAAAAACACGTTCTGCCACTGAATCTTTAAAATATTTAGTATCTTTCCATTTTTTTAGCCATGCATCATTGGTTACCAAAATTCGTTTTCCAGTTTCCCTAAAACGGGATAAGGTGATAGGGAAGATCTCATCTGAACCAACCCGGTAAGCGTTTATCTCTGGTCTGCTCGTTTTTGGAATGAGTTGCAAACGCTTCTGTATCAGATCTTTGATTAGAAAATGTGGGTTAAGAAGACGTTCTGTTTTGGTCGTTACTGCGAGACGCTCAGGCGTCATTGCTTCATTTTCCGCACCTGTTTGCAGAAAAAAATCGTTGAACCCCATTAAATATCCCTGTTTGCTACCTACAACAATTTCAGTTACAGGCCGGACACCTCCCGCTCCAATGTATTGTCCAGTGTGCAAAAAATTGCCTCTAAAATTATTGGCCTTTATTGAGTGAAAAATTTCTGCTTCAGAAGCTGAATATCTGTGCAATCCTATCCCTGGCTCTGGACCTTGTCCCATCACATAACGTACCCTTTTACTTTCAATGGAAAAAGTCACAAGTCCATCGAGTTTTTCTTTGCCTCCAAGAGCCACTATTGCTTGTTCGAGAATCGTCTCCTGGTCAACATTCGAAATTTCACTCCTTGCACTTGAAAATATTGCAAGAGTGCTGAATACAATTACAGATGCAGTAACAAAAAATCTAAAAAATTTTGATCTCATTGAAAAGCCTTATATCGAGTTAAATTAGTATTCTATCCTATGAAATGTCAGATAGATTTTCAATTTAACTGATCAACCGATAAATAAAATAATGGATGATTTTTTTAACCCAGAACGAAACTGGATTCCATCAAGAACGCCAGGGTGAGGGCTCTTGTTCTATAGAATACAATTCCAGACTTGATAAGCTAGGCGTTTTCGGGTCATACGTTTCTGGAGCGGTAAAATATTTTGGATAATGTTTCTCTACATAATCCAAAACCTGGCGACTGTGAACTGCTTCAAGATCTTCGCCTGAACCCATGAATGCAGCATAAATCATGTGCCCAGGTGTTTGCCCCATGAACATCCAAGGCAACCAAGGTGTGATCCTGTTCCAAGTTCCACTGAAAGGCAAAGTTGTAAAATTTGGATCTTGCATTTGTCCAGAGTCAATATGATAAGCAAAGGCTTCAGAGATCTGAACCATAGGTCCAGCAGATTCACGAACCCATTTTTCCGGATTAAGTGCATTCGGATAAAAAAGATTGATGTGGATCTCCATGTCAAGTCGATCACCATGTTGCTGCCAAGGCAAAATAAAAGGAATCCTTGGCGGTTCCTCCTGATTGAGATCCCCAAATTTAGGTGGTTTTGGAAAGTAATCTTCAATCACGTAATTAAAAGGGTCATTGGCAATATGTACAACTTTTACATCTTCATTAGTCAGGGGATTTCTCCATTCCTCTAGAACTTCTCCTGTTCTAAGATCCGTATACAACCCAACTTCTCTAAGTATCTTCGCATATGACCCGTCTTCTTGCTTTTCCAGTCTGGAAACACCAAACCCTTGAATGCCCAGAAGATCTTTGATTGGCTGATGGGGTCTTACCGCCATGATATAGCCCTTGAACCACCCAACTTTTTGTTGAGATTCATCAAGATCTCCATTCATTCTGGAATATGCTATTTTATTACCAACGCCTGTCCGTAAATCAACATAAGGTCCTGTTAGAGAGTCTCCTGTGGCTTGACCATAAGCTGAGGGTAAATCGGCACGGACATTTTCAGACAACAAACTCAGTGTTGTGAATCCTGCACTTAATGCTCCCAAGTTTCCAATATTCTTAAAAAAATCTCTTCTTTTCATATTTGTGCTCCCTCTTCTAGGTATCTCTTTTTCTTCGTTCAAAGCATATCAAGAATAAAGCTAAAAGAAAAAGACTAACATTTGCAAAGCCTACCATCGTAAAGGGTGCAGTTGGGCTAACATTATCAAATAAATATCCTCCAATCACTGCGACCAGAAGAATTCCGATTGCACCGAAAAAACTAAAGCCGCCAATCACTGCACCTCTGCCTTTAACAGGTGCGGCGCTGCCGATAAGAGAGATAGCTGATATGTTGGCAAAAATTTCTCCTAAGCCAAGCCATGCGGCACCTAAATGCATCTGGCTAAGAGATATTTGTGTGTTAAAAATAGAAAAACCTATTACCGTCTTAGCATTTACGGGATCTTCGACATACCCTAAGTATAAATAGCCGCCTGCAGCAATAAACATGGCAATAGCAAGAGCCATAACCCTATCGACTCGATCAATAAAAAAATTGATTAATATAGCACCCGGGATCGCAAAAGCTTGGACTGTAACATAAAAACCTGTAGATAATTTAAAGGCTGCACCATAACTCAAACCTTGAGTGGTAGCTTCATTAAATAGCCATAGTGAAAAAAAAGTACTAACAACTGATAAATCTCCCCTTGAGACAACTCCCGCAACATACGCTAAGGCCACTCTTGGATTTCTGGCAGACTTAAATGCTATTTTTAGGGTCGCCAAATAAGGTTCTTTTTTCGAGACCTGAGCAGGAGCTCCTTTTTTTAGATTGGTGAAAAGAATAGAAGCAACCACAAGACACATAACTGCCGCTACCCATGCAGTGTAGCGACCTGCAAAAACATTGTCATAACCCATATCATTAAAAAAACCTGGCATGTTTCTAAAAGTTCCGATAATGAAAACCAATCCGAGTCCATTAAGGATTGACGTTGTCGCAATCAATTTGCCGCGAGTACTTTCATGCACATAATCGTTAGCGACTGTAGGCAACATCACGGTATTGGCAGCACAGCCAAGAGCAACAAAGATTCTGAAAAAAATCAGTTCTGTTGAATCGCCAGCCAACGGATAGAGAAAATAACCAATACCGAGTAAAAAGAAACCGGAAGAATAGACCAATCGCCTACCAACCTTGTCTGATAAAGCACCAAGAGTGCCGATAACTAGAATAACAACGATCTCTTGGACTGCTGTGAGTGTTCCTGCCAGCGCACCCGTTTCTTCCTGAGGGATTTCTAAAATTCTGAACATCAGAGGGCCAATTACATTCACAAAAGCCATACTAGCTATGCCAAAAAAAGCGCCAAAAAATAAGGTAAATAAATGCCGTTTTTCAATGTCTGGCATTAACAAAATAGGTCCAAACCTAAGACCCATCTCTTCTCTGGATGCGATTGAGTTTTCTCTATTTTCACTCACAATTATGGAATATTGCTCGATGCAGACTTGAATAACAAGTAAGATTTACTCAGTTTTAAGCAAAATAGGAAATTAAAATAAAAATATTAAAGAAAATCTTCAGGATTTCATTAGCTGCTGTTGCATTCATTGGCATCCTCTCACTAATTGGACTCTACCGAATGGATGCTTTCAAAACCATCGAAAACAATACTCCTGAATCCTGTAGAGCCCTGATTATGGATGGCAGTGCTGAAGATATCGAAATAGATTATGAAAGGGGTTACGCTTACCTATCTATTCAAGATCGTGCAGCTTTGATTAGAGGCGAAATGGTTCAAGGTCGAATTGTCAAAATTAACTTGAATAAAAAACCATACGAAATCACTTCAGCGCTGAATGAGCAACCAGAACACTTAAGGCCTCATGGCATCAGTCTCCATATTGATGATAAAGGTAAAAGACATCTTGCGGTCATTAATCATCCAAAAAATAGAGGCTTGGAGCCAGAGAATGTAGATCTTTTTTCTGAAAAAAATAATGGTATTTTTAAATATACTAAAACAATTTCAGACCCACTCTTTAAAAGTCCAAATGATCTTCTTTTGGTATCAAAAAACCAATTCTATGTTGGCAACGACAAAGGTGGTGAAACTAGTTTGGATAAAATTCAGGAAAATCTTGGACGCCCAATGTCAAATATTGCCTATTTTGACGGAAACTCAACCTCAGTTGCAGCGAGAAACTTGTCTCAAGTCTCAGGAATTAATATTTCCAAGGACCAAAATTTGATTTTTGCATCAGAAACAACTGCTAAAAGGATCTCGGTTTTTCATCGGAATATGAACAATGGAACATTGAAAAAAATCCATCGGATAAAACTGGATGGATCCCCTGATAATATTAATGTTTCTGAAGATAATTCATTGGTTGTGGCAACCATACCCAAAGTTATG
>CAZWGB010000028.1:14673-17396 GCA_964633465.1 uncultured Woeseiaceae bacterium
ATTGCTTTGAAAAAAGGAGAAATTAAGCCATCCCCTTCTCAGGTAATCCAAATTAAATACAAAACGACTGTGAAGCATAATGATTCTACTCTGAGGGAATTAAAAGTTAGGGATTTAGAAAAAAATGAGCTATTCATGAGTGATGGCACTGATATTTCTACAGCAAGTGTTGGTGCAATATTGGACAATCGCTTATTTATAGGCTCAATTGACGATAATAAAATACTCATTTGTGACTTATAATGGGTTTTAGCAGACATGAATGATGAGCCTATAAAAGATTTTCAAGCACACGTTTCTAAAGAAAGAACCCATCTTTCCCAAGTGAGAAGAGCGTTCACCGCCGGTCTTGAAATAGAAACTATCGATCCAGGTCTAGTGAATTTTTACGTTGTCTGCTGCGATTATTTGGAATATGCATTGAGTCGCTTAATAGCTCAAGACAATATTTTGCATGATCTATTGGTTCCGCACATCGAACCGACAAACCAGGAATATTTGGACAAGCTCACAAGACTTGAAAAAGGCTTGAATGCAATGGATGCTTCGATTGAGAAACTGAGTGCTGCAAAAAACAATTTAATCAAGTCCGGGTTGTATGAAGCAGAAGAGTTTAAAGAAAAAGCACGTTCATTTTTAGATGTTTTTCTTAATATGCTTGCATCCAACCGACATTCTACAATTGATTTAGAACAGAAAATTTTTACGCCTAAAGATTGGGAAAAACTTGCAGGTGTTACAGAAGAAAGTATTCAGGTGGAGGAAAAATTATTTCTCAACACAAAACTTTCTGCGCCTAAAGGTTGTGACCCAGATAGTTTCCCTCCTCTTGGACATCACCAACAACCGAGCTAAAAAGTGTTGCGACTTACAATTACCTCTCTGGTTGCCTTTTTGTGTTTTTTCCACCCTCAATCTCACTCTTTTGATAATGAAAACCCAACTGTTTTCATCACTGGATCCAACAGAAACATAGGCTTGGAATTTGTAAAACAATTTTCAGAAAATAACTGGAATGTGATTGCAACAGCTCGTAAACCATGGGAAGCCAATGAATTGAAAACAATAGCGGCTGAACATGAAAATGTGGTCATCGAACAGTTGGATGTAACCAATTACGAAGAGATAGACAGCCTGGCAGAAAAATACAAGGATCAGCCCATTGATATACTGCTAAGTAACGCAGCATTAACTCCTCGATACAAATCAGCATTTAAAAAAATTGATGGCGTGGATCTTGAAATTGCTAGATCAAGCTTTGAAATCAATGTCTTAGGACCACTAAAATTAATTCAGTCGTTTATGCCCAATGTTGAAAAATCTCAGGGTAAAAAAATCATAGCTCTGTCAAGCAAACAAGGATCATTCGGAGAAAGATTAAAAATACCGATGATGTATAGCTATTCAATAAGTAAAGCTGGGCTCAACAGTCTCCTATACTCATTGTCATTTGAGTCAAAAAGAAAAAATATTTTAGTGGTTGCAATCTCTCCTGGGATGGTTAATACCACCCCAGGGATGAAAATACCTGGAGCCATAGAAATAGAGGAAAGCGTCACAAAAATGATGCAAGTTATAGACGCTCTAACAATGGCTGATAATGGACATTTTATTGATTTCGAAGACGGCAGAAAATTAGCCTGGTGAGAAAATAATTTACAACAGCCCCAGAACTTCTAAAGCAGCTCTTTCCCCGGATTCCATAGCGCCCTCCATACCTCTGTTAGCCACAGCGGTGTGCTCACCACAAAAATGAATTTGACCATGTGGTGTTGCCACATTCTTAACAAATTTTCTAATCTGACCTGGCCCCCAGATTGCCCAATCCCCTTTGGAAAAAGGATTCTGAAACCATGAATGATACGCCACCGGTTCTAGTTGTTCTTTCGCACTTGGCCTTAATTTTTCAATAGATTCAACAACAGATCTTATTGCATCAGTTTCCCTCATTTTATCCATTTCAGCAGCCAAAGGACCTCTCAACCATGCGGTTAAACTTGTAACTTCACTGGGCGAAGAACCCTTACGTTCCGCAATTACCATACCTGCTTTACCGTCAGTGAACATATTCGGACTCATCCCATCCTTTTGCCAAAAGGGTGATTTTGGAACCAGATGTAAAAGATTGAGTTTTTGGGATCTTAGGGTATTGATTGCCTCGGCTTGTAGCCCGACTATAGAAGGAGTAATTCTGATTTTTTTTAGCACCGAAAACGGCACAGAGCAAATAACGTGTCGAGCTCTAAATAAAGATCCATCCTTACAGATAATTTCGCAATTTTTCTGGGTTGTGTTTATTGCAATGACTTTTTTATTCAACTGAACTTCATTGCCTAAATTATTTGCCATTGCTTCCGGTATGCTCATATTTCCACCTTTGGCTGTATAACCAAATGTTTTGAAGTCCAAATCACGTTGAGCATTCATAAAAGCATTAACGAAAAAAAGCATTAAAACTGAAACATCTTCGGCCGTATTCCCATGGGTAATGTTGGTGTTGTAAACCAAGTCGATAAGATTATCGGTGAATCCCTGGCCAAGCATCCATTGGCGTACAGATTGATCCAAATGAAAATTCTCTGGATCTACCCAAGAATTTGTAGCTATTAGGGGATTTTTTTTACTCACCAACTGTTGAAAAAACCTACTTGGAAATATTTCCTTGGATTCTTCAGGAAGAAAATTTTTTGGGTGATTAGGCCAATCTTTGAGTGGAATAATGG
>CAZWGB010000029.1:0-17147 GCA_964633465.1 uncultured Woeseiaceae bacterium
AAGCCACTTTAGCCATGTATATAGGAGAACTATATATTTGGCAAGAGGACGGTGAAGTGGTAGAACCTGAAGTTAAAGTAAGTTAATAATAGGCGGGGGTTTAAAAAATGTCTGAATATGAGATATGGAAATTTTTGCATATTTGTATGTTTGTTTTTTGGTTGGGAACAGACATGGGGGTCATGATTTGTTCAAAGAAATCAACAGACACATCGCTATCCATCCCAGCACGTTTCCAATTGCTAGAAATCGCTCTGGTAATTGAACTTTTACCAAGGGTAATGTGGGTAATGGCTCTGCCGTTGGGCATCCATCTATCAAAGTCACTTGGATATATTGACCCCAGCTTAATCACTATAGCTGCAATGTGGGCATTTGTTGTTGCATGGTTAGTTATTAATGTTGGGGGCGCAGCCAATTTAGAAAAACCATGGGGACAGCAATTGTCAAAAATCAATAGATTTGTTGTCGCTTCTTTAGGTGTGGCTCTGATCATAGTGGCCATCTCTTCTTGTTTAGGAAATGGGCCATTCGAAGCCAATTCAATTGCCTTAAAAGTCGGTCTTTATGGTTTGATTAATATTACGATTCTAGGAATAGAGATCGCGTTTTTCCCACTGGGCGAAGCTTTTGCAAGACTGGCAGAAGAAGGATCTAGCCCAGAGCTAGAAGAATCTATCAGCTCAGGTATGCGCACCACTTTGATGTGGGTACATAGCACTTACATAATGATCTTTGTAGTGGCCTTTATTGGTGTTACAAAAATCGCTGGATAGCACAAAAATTCTGACTTGATTCAGGACTCTCAAAAATACTTAGCGGCCAATATAGTTACTTGGTGGGAAAACTTTGGAAGAAAAACACTTCCTTGGCAAAAAAACCCATCAAAATATAAGACTTGGATTTCAGAAATCATGTTGCAACAAACCCAAGTCAATACTGCAGAGCCTTATTTTCATAGGTTTATAGAACGATTTCCAACAGTTGACGAACTTGCATCAAGTTCACTTGATGAAGTTTTGAAAATGTGGTCGGGACTTGGTTATTATGCTCGAGCACGAAACATACATCGATCTGCACAGTTGATAATTAAACAACATAAGGGAGAAATTCCATCTGACTATGAAGGTTTGTTGAGTTTACCAGGAATAGGCAAATCTACAGCAGGTGCCATTTTATCTCTAAGCGGCATTGAGCCAAAACCCATTCTAGATGGGAATGTAAAGAGAGTTCTAAGTCGATTTTTTGGTGTTAAAGGTTGGTCTGGGGAAAGCAAGGTTAGCAAAGAGTTATGGGATTTGTCTGCTAAATCCACACCTACAGATAATTTTCAAATTTACACACAAGCAATCATGGATTTAGGAGCCACCATTTGTTTGTCTAGAAATCCAAATTGCTCTATCTGTCCAACCCAAAGAAAATGCTATGCGTATCAAAATCATTTGGTTGATGAAATTCCCAGCAAGAAGCCTAAAAAAAAGAAGCGAACAGAATCAAAGTACTTTCTTATGATCGTTTTTGATGGAAATAAGCTTTTTTTAGAAAAGAGGAAGTCTAAGGGTATATGGGGTGGCTTGTGGTCAATGCCAGAAATAAAACTTTCAGACGATCCTAAAGAGTGGTGTGCGCAACAGTTTGCTAATAAAATATTATCAGTTGACTCATGGGAGCCCTTTAAACATTCATTCAGCCATTACAATTTGTATATACATCCAATTGAAATTAGGATGGATGGACAATTCATGAACAAAATGGGTAAACCAAGAACAGATTCATTTAACTTAGAGCAATTAAGCTCTTTAGGCATGTCAGCTCCAATCAAAGAGTTGGTTGATCAGCTTTATTAATCTATGACCAGACAAGTATTTTGTGATTATTTTCAAAAGGAATTAGAAGGCCTGGATAGGCCTCCATATCCAGGTGAAATCGGTCAAAAGATTTATAATTCAGTTTCAAAACAGGCTTGGCAAATGTGGATAGAGCATCAAACGATGTTGATCAATGAAAATAAATTGTCGATGGTAAATCCAGAATCAAGGAAGTATTTGCAAGAAGAGATGAACAAGTTTTTCTTTGGTGAGGGTCCACAAAAACCCAAAGAGTACATCCCACCAGATTAGTAAGAGTTTTTTTAGGTTTTATTTTAATAATTCTATAAAATAAGTCATCCCTGTGGCCAGATAGCTCAGTTGGTAGAGCAGCGGACTGAAAATCCGCGTGTCGGTGGTTCAATTCCACCTCTGGCCACCAAATGAAAGTTCATTTCTTGTAAAAATAAAATTAGAATTAGTCTAAAAAGTGCACTTTCTTTTGATTTTTCTAAAATTTCGGGATTATTTAGCAAAAAACAAAAAAATCCCAATGAAATCAATAATATATTAGATAATTTAAGGTTTAGTTATATTTTGAAATGCTCTTAAATACTAGAAATAACTTTATAAAAACAATTACATAGAGGAGACAATGAATATTGTTGTTTTAAAACAAATAAAGCATCTTTTTTTGACTCAAGTGTATGTATTTGATTAGATCTGTTAATCATCTTCGTACTGAAGGTGGTGAACGTTTAAACCTTAATTAAGGGGAGGATTTTATCATGAATAGAATCAAAGGTTGGATTGGAGAATTAACCGATATTACAGTTGCACTTGTAGCACTTGGTGTTGCAGCAGGCGTGGTATTTGGTATGGATGTCCCATTCGTAGGCGCCGTTCTTGGCAACTTGGTCGATTTGATCAATGCTTTGGGTGATGCTGGCGTTGTAGGAATCATTGTTCTCGCAATTCTCTCAGGAATGTACGGCCGAGGCGGTATGTAATTGAGATAAATAAAGCTTTTTTAAGTTTTTTAAATTTAATAAAAGCAAAAAAGGGCTCTTGCAAAAGGGCCCTTTTTTTTATTTCTTTATTTTTAATAGATCCTAAACTATTCTTAGTGCATGTTGAGAAATTTCCTCAGACAACTAACTAAAGTAACTGATATTGCTATCGTAATTGCCTCTGCCTTAGTTGTACTAGCTTTTCTCACATCTGATTACCCTACATCAAGTACAGAGACTGTTGACAAAGCAGTAGCTGAAGCTTCAGCAGCGAAGAATACAGCATCAACTGCCGCAGCAGATTTAGCAATAGCAAAACAAGTTGCAGAAGATGTCACTACTGAAGCAGATGCAGCATCAACTGCCGCAGCAGAAGCAGCCTCAGCTGCTAACGCAGCAGAAGCAGCAGCTATTACAGCAGGCACAGTCACTGCAACAGAATTGGCAGATGCCGTAGCCGCAGCCACAGTCACTGCAACAGAATTGGCAGATGCCGTAGCCGTAGCCACAGCCATAGCAGAGAGGGCCGCAACAGAATTAGCAGATGCCATAGCCAGAGCAGCCGTCGCAGAAACAGCATCAGAAGCTGAAGATGAGATAATAGAACTATTAACTAGAGCTGCAGAAAATGCTGCAGGACAAGCTTCAGCCGCAGTCAATGCATCAATAGCAGCAGCAACGGAATTGGCAGCAGCAAAAGCGGTTACTGAAACGTCAGAGCTGTCTGCAGCCACTGAGCTCGCAAAAACATTGGCAAGCAAAGCAAAAATTGCGGCAGAAGCCGCTATACAATTGGCCACAGCCAGAGACATTGCCACAAAAGCAGTTGCGGAAGCAGAAACAAACGCAGCAAGAGCACAAGCGGCAGCAAAGGCTGCCACTGCAGTTAAAGAAAAGGCACAACTATCTGCTGAAGATGCAATGAAATTTTATGTCTGGTGGCTTCAGCCCATCAGAGATAACACCATGATTCTAATTGATTCTGCTGGCGTTGATGGCTTTATTGCACTTTTTGCGGCACTTATTTTTTACCTGGCTTATAAAAGAAGAAAATCCTTTTTTGACAGATTTTTTAATTATAGGCTCAAACAATAGACACTTACTCAACTTAATTTTGAGTTGGTTCTTCGTCACCAAACTTATTAATTATGAGAACACAGAACTTTGGTGATATTTCAGTAACAAAAGTACTGGATGGCACTGAAAAATTTAATGCAAACATAGCCTTTCCAGGCGTTAATCTTGATCGCTTTCATCAACACCTTGATTGGATTAGTCCTTTTTATGATTTTGATAGTGAGAGCATCATTATTAGCACCCATTCTTACATTGTTAAAACTCCAGAGTTTACGGCCATTG
Organism: uncultured Woeseiaceae bacterium; assembly: GCA_964633465.1. Lineage (GTDB taxonomy): Bacteria > Pseudomonadota > Gammaproteobacteria > Steroidobacterales > UBA11654 > DTSX01. The sequence continues at coordinate 4,178 of CAZWGB010000029.1, forward strand.
TTGATACATGTATTGGCAATAATAAAAATCGAATAGGTTCTGGCCCTCTTTTCAAAGCTAATAAGGGAGTTTTATCGCAGTGGAACAATCGAAACAGTGCCTATCTCGATAATTTAATGCAAAACGGAGTCGACCCAGAAGAGGTCGATTATGTAATGTGTACACACATGCATGCAGATCACGTTGGGTGGAATACGAAACTACAAAATGGGCATTGGGTTCCCACCTTTCCCAATGCAAAATATCTTTTTTCACAAATCGAGCTTGATGGCATGTTAGAACAAACGGGGAATCCGTTTGATGAATACCTCCGTCTTGTATATGAAGACAGTGTTTTTCCTATTATCCAATCGGGCCAATCTATTATTATTGATAGTGATTTCGACTTAGGTAAAGGAATCACTATTTTACCAACACCAGGACATAGCCCAGGACATTATTGTATTGAGCTTAGAGCACATAATGCAGTTGGCATTTTGACAGGAGATGTCCTGCATAACCCCATACAAGTTTGTTATCCTCATTGGACAACAATGTTTTGTGAAGATAAGGAACAAGCCAATAAAACTAGGATGAAACTCGTGGATGATTTGACAGATAGCGACATTATTGTTTTGGCAGCACACTTTTCTGGGACCACAGCGGGTAAAATTGTTTCTGACTCCAATGGCACAAAATTTAATTTATTGGATTAATTTTTATGAGCGAAACCACTATAGATTTTGAGAACAATAATTGTTTTGTTTGCGGTCCTAGCAACCCAATCGGGTTAAGAATTAAGTTTCGTATTGATGGTGAAGTTTGTCGAGGAGAATTTAGACCTGGAGAGAATCATGTGGGTTATAGCAACATCACCCATGGAGGGATTATCTTTAGTCTACTGGATGACGTAATGGCCAACTGGTTATTTTTAAAAAATCAGATAGCACAGACAGCAAAATGCGAATTAAGATATCGCAAACCATTGCCCATCAATGAAACAGTGTTACTTGAGGGTAGACGCATCAAAGAGAGAGGGCAAATTGCTGTGATGCACGGTTTAGTCATCCACAAAAAATTAAAGCACATTGTTGCGGAAAGCAACGCTAAATTCATGGTTATAAAATCCTAAGTACTATGTAACTTTTTGTAACGTTTAAGGAATTTTCAAGGGGATTTCTTTAGCATCTGACATCGCAGCAAGATTTGAATCCAAGATGATTTCGGAATCGAATTCTCTACTGTGGTTAGCATATGAATTTAGACATAAAAAATTTTTTAAACAACACGTTTAATAGATCAAAAGCAACGTTAATAGTCATTGGACTAACGGCGTTAATTATTTTTTATTTGAATGCAACTAAAACAGACACAGAAATTGTTGATGTATCTGAAAAAACTTGGCCCATAAACGCTGTACAAGCAGAATATAAAAATACCACACCAAACTTAAAACTATTTGGAGAAATAACTTCTGCTAGAAGAAGTGATCTTCGTGTCTCTGTTGGCGGACAAGTGATAGAAGTTGGGGAAAACTTTAAAGAGGGCGGAGTTGTAAGAATGGGTGAGCTTCTTCTGGCGATTGATGACTTCGAATATCAAAACGCAGTTACTGAGGGTGAAGCAAAATTTGACATTCTTAAACGCGATGCTGACAGAGCTGAAGCATTGTATCTGAGGGGATCTGTTTCTGAACAGTTCAAAGACAATGCTTTGTTAGAGACAACTCAACAAGAAATAATTTTAGCTGAAGCTAAAAAAGATCTAAGGGATACACAATTATTTGCACCTTATGATGGAGTTATTAATGACGTTGTAGCCAGTCTTGGTAAACAAGTCAGCACTTTTAATGACAAAGTGGGTGAAATTATTGATATAAAAAACCTAGAAGTCCTTTTTTCATTATCCAAAGCACAATATGGACGATTGTTGGAAGATAACCAGGAGGTCGTCGGCAGAGCCGTATCTGTAAATTGGACTGCAGGTAATAAGACCTTCAATTTTGATGCAAACATTGCACGTATCGGTGCTGAAATCAAATCAAACACAGGTGGTGTGGATGTCTATGCAAGTCTGTTAGCAGATAGCATCAATATTTCTCTGATCAGACCGGGTGCATTTGTTGCAATCAGAGTACCTGATAAAACTTACAATCAAGTTATTTCACTGCCAGACACAGCTATTTATGAAGACAGTTATATATTTGTCATTAAGAATGAACGATTAGAAAAAAGGTCTGTCTCTATTTTAGGATATGACAATATCAATACGCTTATAGTTGCAAAAAAACCTAGTGTTATTGAGAACGGGGATATGATAGCTGTGACACAACTCCGAGAGGCCGGTGAAGGAGTTAAAGTTGAAATTTTATAATGACCGATAAGAATTACAATCAAATAAACCCGGAGAAAGGCCATAGTGCTGATGGATTAAGATCTGGGGTTATAACTTTTTTCTCTCGGCACAAGGTCGCAGGTAATTTGTTGATGATGCTTTTGATTCTTTTTGGCGTCTATGGGTTGACTCAAATGAATCGACAATTAATGCCTGATTTCGGTTTGGAATTGATAACCATTGATGTGGAATGGTCTGGTGCAAGCGCCGAGGATGTGGAGGCCAATATCATTGACGCGATAGAACCAGAGGTTCGATTTATAGATAAAGTCGAAAAAGTCATAGCTACTTCATACGAAGGTAGAACTAGGATGCAGTTGTTTTTTGAAGCTGACACATCGATGTCAACAGCTTTGGCAGATGTACAGTCAGCAGTATCCAGAATAACTACATTTCCCCAAGATATTGAGAAACCTATTGTTAGCCAAGTGATTCAACGTGATGAAGTTTGTAGGATTGATATATCCGGTCCATTTTCAGACAAGACACTGAAATACTTCGCTAGGCAAATGCGAGATGATTTAATCAATATGGGTTTGGCAAATGTTAGATTTGAAGGCGCTCGCGATCAAGAGATCTGGATTGAAATACCATCGGATAATTTAAGAGAGTTGGATTTAACGCTCAGTGATATTTCAAATCGGATAGCTGCTACAAGTATTGATCTTCCATCAGGTAGTATCAATTCTGGAGATATTTCAAAACAAATTAGAAGTGAACAGTTAGCAAGAACTCCAAGGGCGCTCAGACAGATTGAAGTGGTTTCAAAAGGATCTGGTGAAAAGCTGTATTTGAAAGATATTGCCAGAGTCTTTGAAACCTTTCAGGAAGACTCTCCTTACCGTATTAATGAAAAAGGCTCTTCCATTGGTTTATTGGTTTCTCGTACCCGTGGTGCAGATTCTTTGATTTCTCAAGAATTGGTCCAGGAATACATGGAAAACATCAGCACCAAATATCCGCAATCGCTAGAAATTGTTGTTTACGATGTTTTTTCTGATTCAGTAAGGCAAAGACTAACAATGTTAGTCGAGAATGGCCAAATGGGTTTATTGCTCGTTTTGGGCGTCCTATTTCTCTTTTTGAATGGAAGGGTGGCTTTGTGGGTTGCTATTGGCATACCTGTTGCCTTTCTTGGAGGTTTGGGTGCGATGTCTATTCTAGGCATGTCATTGGATATGATTACCATGTTTGCACTTATTTTGGGAATTGGCATTGTGGTCGATGATGCCATAGTGGTTTCTGAGCATACCACCACACTCCATCGCAGGGGTATGCATTATCAAGATGCTGCTACCCAAGCAGCTAATCGCATGTTTCCACCAGTTTTGGCTGCATCTCTCACAACCATGGCTGCTTTTTTGCCTGTGTTAATGGTTAAAAATGAGGTGGGTGAAATTATTTCAGGCATCCCTATAACACTGACATTGATTATTTTAGCCAGTCTTGTTGAGTGTTTCCTTATATTGCCAACGCATTTAAGGAAATCACTCAAAAAAATCAGCCAGACGGAACAAACAAAGCCAAGAAAATTTGACACTTGGTTCAATCATTTCAGAGATCAATATTTTTGTAGGTTCAGCGAGCAAACATTTCTCCATAAAGGATTTACAGTTATTGCAACTTTTTGCATGTTCTTTATCGCCATTACTTTATTGTCTTCTGGTAGAGTCAAGTTTGAATTTTTTGCCCTGCCTGAGAGTGATACCATTCATGCCAATTTCACATTTACTCCTGGCACATCAGCATATATGACAGAGCAAATGGCCAAAGAGTTGGGAAGGTCTGCCAGGGCAGCTGAAGATGTCTTAACCAATGGTAAAGGTGGTCTTGTAAGTTTCGGAATTGGCAGCATTGGATCTACCGATACCGGTCGTGGCAATCTTATTACCAATACCACTGGGAACCATATAGGCTCCTACAGTGTAGAACTGGTAGATGGTGATCTGAGAGATGTCAGAAATCCAATGTTTATTAAAACATGGGAAGAGCAAACTCAATTGTTGCCTGGTCTAGAGAAACTCCTTATTTTTGAAACACAGGCTGGTGGTCCTCCAGGCAGAGATTTGGATATCCGTATTGTCGGTAAGGATATGCAATCTATGAAAAGAGCGGCTGTTGAGCTTCAAAAACAACTGAGAGGAGTCCCCGGTCTGATAGCAGTAGAAGATGATCTTCCTTTTGGCAAAGAAGATATTCTCTTAGAATTAAAACCTGAAGGTGAAGCGATGGGCTTTTCTACAGAGGAGGTTGCCAGACAGGTTCGTAATTCTTTCTCTGGATCTGTTGCAAAAAGATTTGCTGAGGATGCCGAAGAAATTATTGTCCGAGTGAAATTACCTGGCGCTGAAACCAAACAACAAACTATAAGGGATTTCTATTTAACATCACCAGACAAAACGGATGTTTTGTTGTCAGAAGTGGTGACTCTGACGAAACGTTTAGGGTTTACTAGAATAAATAGGGAAGATGGCTTAAGACAGGTTTCGGTTACAGGTGATGTTGATCCGGCGGTAACAACCACCAATGTTGTTTTAGCCACAGTTCGTCAAGAAATATCCCCTGCTATAGAGAAGCAATTTGATGTCCAAGTGGATTTTAAAGGCAAAGCGGAGGAGCAATCTGAGGCTTTAGGCGACTTGAGTATCGCATTAATAGTATCGATTACATGCATTTACATTATTCTCGCTTGGTTGTTTGCCAGCTATACAATGCCTTTGGTAATTATGGCTGTAGTACCTTTTGGTTTGATTGGAGCTATTGTTGGTCACTACTTACTGGATTTCAATTTGAATATGTTCAGTCTCATGGCGCTTCTTGGGTTGAGTGGTGTTTTAGTAAATGACTCCATTATTCTGGTAACAACCATTAAGCGATTTGTTGCAGATGGATTGGATCTTGCAAAAGCAGTTGTTGAAGGGGTTCGAGAGCGATTAAGACCAGTTATATTAACAACCACAACAACCGTTGTCGGACTAACACCAATACTCTTTGAGAAAAGCTTGCAAGCTCAGTTGGTGCAACCATTGGCCATCACTTTTATTTTTGGAATGTTGCTCGCACCTTATTTGGTATTGATTTTTGTACCTTCAGTGCTGGGCGTTGGAGATAGCCTTAAAAACAAGTTCAGTCTTTTAATGTTGCAAACTGGATTCAGAAAAACAACAATTTAGTTAGCCATATTTTACTGCTCACAGTAAAATAAAAGTCAATTTTATGAGTTCCAAAATTACACCATTGGTCGGTATTGTCTCTTGTAGACGCAACCAGGATGGGCATTATTTCCATATGGTTGGTGAGAAATACATCAAAGCCATAAATGATCATACCGACTGCGCCGGCATCTTGATCCCTGCGATCAACGACGAATTACTGAATGGTGGTATTCTCGATAAATTAGACGGTTTTTTATTAACTGGGAGTCTTTCCAACGTTCATCCGGATCGCTACAACGCAGAATTAATTGATGAACAATTAATGGTTGATGAATTCCGTGATAGGTTTGTATTTTCAATGATTGATGCAATTCTTGAAAGAGAAATACCTCTGTTTGCAATTTGTCGCGGTTTCCAAGAGATGAATGTTGCTTTTGGTGGCACGCTTTATCAAGATCTTGACCGAGACTCTAGTTACAAAGATCATGACTTTAAACGTGATGACCCACTGGAAATTCAGTATGGTGTCAGTCATAAGGTAAGCTTTGTGAACAATGGTTTATTGCATCAGATTACCGGGGTTGAGTCAGCAGAAGTCAATTCTCTTCATGCTCAAGGTGTTCAAGAATTGGGAAATGGCCTGACAATTGATGCTGTTAGTGATGACGGTTTGGTTGAGGCCTTTACAGTTGACCAAGCGCAAGGGTTTAATTTATCGGTGCAGTGGCACCCTGAGTGGAAACCAGAGATTAGCTCAACGTCAATCTCTTTGTTTAATTATTTTGGCAATGCCTGCAAAGTTTTTGCCGAAAAACCATGAAGCAAACTGATATTTCCGAGTGGTTTAAAGAGCATGATATCGAAGAAATTGAAGTTATAGTTCCTGACATGGCTGGCGTTGCTCGCGGCAAAATGTTGCCAGCAGAGAAATTCATAGAGCAATCAACAATGCGTTTACCCGAATCGGTTTTTACCCAAACAGTAACCGGTGAGTTTTTGAATGAGCCTGTGATAAACCCAGCCGATAGAGATATCCTCGTTAGGCCTGATATGGATACTCTAAGGCGACTGCCTTGGGCCAAGGATCCAGCAGCCACAGTAATCAACGATTGTTATTATGAAGACGGATCGGCAGTGGATATCTCTCCAAGACAAGTACTAAAGAATGTTCTCAATGCCTATGAAGCTTCGAATATGGTCCCAATCGTCGCACCGGAGCTGGAGTTTTATTTGGTAAAGAGAAATACCGATCCTAACCTTCCTTTGGAGCCACCCATTGGTCGTTCAGGGCGGCAAGAGACGGTTCGTCAACCGTTTAGCATTGATGCATTGGATGAGTTCGAACCAATTATCGAAGACATTCACAATTATTCTGAAGCCATGGACATCAAAATTGACACTTTGGAGCACGAAATGGGTACGGCTCAATTGGAAATTAATTTTGAACACGGTGACCCTCTGCATATCTGTGATCAAGTATTTATGTTTAAGAGAATAGTGAGAGAAGCAGCAATGCAACACAATGTTTATGCAACATTTATGTCCAAGCCCATGCAGCACGAGCCTGGCAATGCAATGCATTGGCACATTTCAGTTTTGCAAGAAGAGTCAAAGAATAATGTTTTTTCAGCTGCTGATGGCGAAGAAACCGAACTGTTTAAATTTTTTATCGGTGGTTTGCAAACATATATACCTGAATCAATACTTTTCAATGCACCTTATGTTAACTCCTACCGACGTTTTACCCGTTGGCAAAATGCACCCATTAATTTGCAGTGGGGTTATGACAATAGAACAACAGGGCTTAGGGTGCCTTCGTCTGCACCTGAGAATCGTAGAATTGAAAATAGAATTGCAGGCGCAGATGTCAATCCCTATTTATCGATATCTGCTTCTTTGGCATGTGGCTATTTAGGTATGCAAGAGAAAATTCAACCGACTGCATCAGAGGATTCCAATGCTTATAATTTACCTTTTAAACTACCTAAAAACCTAGTAAGTGGCATTGAATTACTGGAAAAAAGTGAAGCAATGGAAATGATGATGGGCGAAAGATTTTTACAAATTTACTTAGCCATTAAAAAATTCGAGTACCATAAATACTTTGAAGTTATCAGTCCTTGGGAACGTGAATATTTATTATTGAGTGTTTAGATATGACTAAGAAACAGCAGCATTGGCAAGACTTGGATAGTAGTCATTATTTACATCCGTTTACAGATCACGGTCAGTTATCTAAGAAGGGTAGCCGAGTGTTCACCAAAGGCAAGGGTATTTACATATGGGACACTGAGGGACACCAAATTCTGGACTCCATGTCAGGTTTGTGGTGTGTAAATCTTGGTTATGGTCGTGCTGAATTAATTGAAGCTGCTCATCAACAAATGCAGGAATTACCCTATTACAATAGCTTTTTCCAATGTGCGCATCCTCCTGCAATAGAGCTGGGCGAAATTTTGAGCAATATTTCTCCTAATGGGTTTAGCCGTGTTTTTTACACTGGTTCTGGATCTGAAGCTAACGATACAGTGATTAGGATGGTTAGAAGATTCTGGCAACTTCAAGACAAGCCAGAAAAACAAATTATTATTGCTCGGAAGAATGCCTACCATGGCAGCACTATTGCTGCTGCAAGCCTTGGCGGTATGGAGGCAATGCACGCTCAAGGAGCAGGAATGCCGATTCCCAATATTGCTCACATTGCACAACCGTATTGGTTTCAGGAAGGCCGAGATCAGGACCCGAACACATTTGGGCTAGCCATTGCTGAGGAATTAGAAAAGGCCATTCATCACCATGGCATAGATAAAATTGCAGCCTTCATCGCTGAACCTATCCAAGGTGCTGGAGGGGTGATTATTCCACCGGAAACGTACTGGCCTGCAATCCAAAGAATCTGCGATGAGAACGAAATTCTTTTGGTTGCTGATGAAGTCATTACAGGTTTTGGCCGTTTGGGTGAATGGTTTGGCAGTACCACGTATGAAATTAAACCGGATCTAATCCCCTTTGCCAAAGGGGTAACTTCAGGATACCTTCCGTTGGGGGGAGTATTGGTCAATGATAAGGTTGCAGATATCCTCATTGAAAAAGGCGGAGAATTTGTCCATGGATTTACCTACTCGGGACATCCTGTTTCTTGTGCAGTTGCAATCGCTAATATAAAAGCATTGGCTGAAGATAACGTGATTGAAACGGTTAAAGATCATACAGCACCTTATTTGGCAAAACGATGGCAAAGCTTGAGTGATCATCCACTGGTTGGTGAAGCAAGAATAAAAGGATTGGTAGCTGCATTAGAGCTGTGCAAAGACAAAAAAACAGGTAAAAGATTTCCTGATGAACACAATGTGGGCTCACTTTGTCGAGATTTGGCAATAGAAAATGGCCTGGTAATGCGAGCAGTTGGTGACACCATGATTATAGCTCCTCCTTTAATTATTACCCACGAACAGATTGATGAACTGATTGCTAAAGCGATTTCAACACTCGATGCTACCGCGGCTGCTGTAAAGACAATCTAATCTGTATGTTGAGTGATTAGCATATGCAGTCAATTTCTGATCACCCAGACTCTTATTATCTTGCTACTGCAAAAGATTTAATATCCTATCCGCAGCTCACCGAGTCAGTTAAAGCTGATGTTTGTATCATTGGTGGAGGTTTTACTGGATTGCTTTCAGCAGTTAATTTAGCAGAAAGAGGCTACAAGGTTACTCTCTTGGAGGCGAATAAAATTGCATGGGGAGCATCGGGGCGAAATGGCGGTCATGTAGGTAGTGGTCACAACAAAGATGTTCTGCAATTGGAATCTGAGTATGGGAAATCATTCACACAGGAACTTTGGGCAACAGCAGAAGAGGCAAAATCAATTGTTAGGAATAGAATTGATCAGCATCAGATTGATTGTGATTTGACTCCGGGGAGTATGAAGGTTTCAGACAATCCCGCTGATGCTGATCATTTCAAAAGATATGTCGATAAATTAAACACCGATTACAACTACGAACATATTGGTTGTCTGAGTGAAACAGAAGTTTTTGAAATGTTACACAGCCCGCTTTTTAAAGGTGGGGGTACGCTTGATATGGGTGGAATGCATTTACACCCATTAAATTATGCCTTGGGCCTCGCTAAGGCTGCCAAGGATGCTGGAGTTGATATTTATGAAGATTCACGGGTAATCAACTATTCAAAGAACCAACCCTCAACAGTCAGTACAGAAAATGGCCAAGTTGTTGCAGACCAAATCGTCTTGGCATGCAATGCTTATTTGGACAAACTTGAACGACGCATTGCCGGGAAAATTATGCCAGTCAATAATTTTATGTTGGCTACAGAGCCTCTTGAGCAATCTGAAGCAGATTATATCAATAGAGACAATGTATGCGTCCATGACAACAAATTTCATATTCATTATTTTCGAATGTCTGCTGACAATCGCTTGTTGTTCGGAGGAGGAGAGAATTACACAAGAAAGTTTCCAAATCCTTTAAAAGATTATGTTCGGGAAACCATGCTTGAGGTGTATCCAGAATTGGCACAGAAGAGAATAGACTATGCGTGGGGTGGGTCAATTGCGGTAACAGTGAATCGTATGTCCCACTTAGGGAGATTAGAACCGAATGTATTTTTTGCACATGGCTTCTCAGGACATGGTATTGCGCTGGCATCTTTGGCAGGGTCAGTGATGGCGGAGGCAATCAGTGGGACACTAGACCGGTTGGATATTTTTAGCAAGATAAAGATACCAACTTTCCCAGGCGGAACTTTATTGCGTTGGCCTGGGTTTTACCTAGGGATGCTCTATTATTCAATTCGTGACAGGCTGTGAAAAAAACTGACTACAAACAGAATCTGCTGACTGATTTTCTGGTAATTTTTGTTGTTACATTGGGGCTGAGTTCTTGCGGTACCAATGAAGAAGAAACCAATATAAAACAAGAAGTTAAAGTCTATAATTGGTCTGATTATATAGCTGATTCTACCATCAGAGAATTTGAGAAAGAAACAGGCATCGATGTGACTTACGATGTCTATGACAGCAATGAGGTGCTTGAAGGTAAGCTGCTTTCAGGCAACACAGGTTACGATATTGTTGGCCCCAGTAGTGAATTTATGGGGAGGCAAATAATAGCCGGTGTGTATCAGAAGCTTAACAAAGATGCACTCTATAACTACGATAACTTGGATCCAGCGATGATGAGTTTACTGGAAAATCTTGATCCTGATAATGCTCATTCCATTCCTTACCTATGGGGCACAACAGGCATTGGTTACAACAAACAAAAGGCAATAGAAGTTATGGGGGTAGATTTTGCAATGAATACTCTTGATGTGGTATTTATCCCTGAGATTATTGCTAAATTTCAGCATTGTGGAGTAGCTTTTTTAGATGCTCCAAGCGAAATGTTTAAGGCAGCTTTGCATTATCTGGGTTTGAATCCGAATTCGCAAAATCCCAAAGATTATCAAGAGCAATCGACAGAATTGTTCAACAATGTTCGCCCTTACATCCAATACTTCCATTCATCCAAATACATCAATGATCTTGCCAATGGAGATATTTGCTTGGCATTTGCCTGGTCTGGGGACGTTCTGCAAGCAGCGGATAGAGCCAGTGAATCAGGCAATGGTGTGCAAATTGAGTACAGAATCCCCAAAGAGGGAACATTAATGTGGTTTGATATGTTGGCCATACCAGCGGATGCTCCCAATCCTGGAAATGCCCATAAGTTTCTCAACTATATCTTGAAACCTGAAGTCATTGCTGAAATCAGCAACAAGGTGAATTTTGCCAATGCAAACATTCCCTCAAAATCTCTGATCAAAGCAGACTCATTAAATAACCCTGATATTTATCCTGAGGAAGAACTGATGCGTAAGCTCTTTCTAGCTAAAATCTTACCCCCAGATATTGATCGGGTTATGACTCGACAATGGGTGGATATTAAATCTCAACAATAATCATTGATGTCTTTCAAAAGCCTATTTACCATTGAGTAAGATCAACTTAGGAGTGTGGTTATGAAAAAAACGTCGGTTGCATTGACCTTCATAGTGATAACAGGTTTTTTGAGCATAACCAGTGAAGCAGCTGTGGAGTCTACACAAGCAAATGCTGATCAAGTATTTGTAAATGGAGGCGTCTACACTATGAATCAAACCATGCCTTGGGCTGAAGCAGTCGCAGTTCAAGACGGAATAGTTGTTGCAGTTGGAGGCAACTCTGAGATTTCAGAATACATTGGTGATGCAACAACGGTCACTGACCTCGAAGGTAAGATGTTGTTGCCTGCTTTTCATGATGCTCATGCACATCCAATCTGGTCTGGCATTGATCAGTTGAAGTGTCCTGTTTTTGGTTCTCCAAGCATTGAAGCGATTCAAGAAAAGGTTCAGCAATGCCTCAATAGTAATTTAACTATGAGCACTGGATGGGTTGCAGGTGCCGGTTACAATCTTGCTTTATTTCCAGCTGGTAATGCTCATAAATCGCTTTTGGATGCTGTGAGTCGGGAAATACCCATATACCTAGATGGGGAGGATGGTCATTCGGGTTGGGCAAACTCCAAAGCACTTGAATTGGCAGGAATAACTGCAGACACTCCAAATCCTGAATTGGGCATTATTGAAAAAGATCCAGTCACAGGTGAGCCAACTGGAACACTCAGAGAACCAGCAGCAATGGGTCTTGTTAAGCAAATTATGCCAAGAGACGATAAAGAAATTTACGATGACGGGCTGTTGTTTGCTCAACAGTTGGCACACAGTTTTGGCATTACCTCAATCATAGCTGCAAGCGTGGGAGACAAGCACTTGGCAGCATACAAGAGACTGGCAGAAAAAGGGGGTCTTAATTTGAGGATGATTACCAGCCTTGAATACGGCCACACAGGATTTGCCCAAGGGCCTGAAGGCTTTGAGGAGGTATTTGCCAATCGACAGCTATACCAACACCCTAGAATTAATGTGGACAGCATAAAAATTTTTATTGATGGAGTTTTCGAAGGGCAAACTGCCGCATTGCTTGAGCCTTATTTGGACTCAGGAAGCATGGGAGAGCTCAATCTACAACCAGCAGAGTTGAATGAAGCAGTCACACGCTTTGACCAACAGGGTATCCAAGTACATATGCATGCGATTGGAGACCGTGGCGTCCGTGCCGGTTTAGATGCTTTTGCAACAGCGTTGTCTGTAAATGGCCCAACCGATAATCGTCACCATATTTCTCATCTGCAACTCATCAGTCCAGCAGATATTCCAAGATTTGCCGAGTTGGCGGTTATTGCAAACTTTCAATCGGTTTGGGCTTTTCCTGAACCTTACATAACAGAAATTAACTTGCCTGAAGTCGGTCCCGAGAGAGTCAATCGAATGTATCCTATAGGAAGTATTCATGAGTCTGGAGGCATGATTGTGGGTGGGAGCGATTGGGCTGT
>CAZWGB010000030.1:0-16637 GCA_964633465.1 uncultured Woeseiaceae bacterium
CCATGGCGTTGTTGTAATCTTCAAATTCCATCATTAATTCATGCAATTTCTGATCGTAAATGTTCCAGGCAATATGATCAGGTTGTTTTAGAACCTCTACAGCTTGCTCAGAATAACCTAGGCTTTCATCTGAAAATCTATCACCAAGTTGGTTGACTTGGAATCCACCTTCCATAATCATCGGCCACAGTATGGGTACCCCATGGCCAACAGCCAAACCACCGTGACCTTGGTACGAAGAGATATCGGCAACGGCAGCGCCCAAAATCTGTCCCCATTTAATGGCATCACCTTTATTGCCAGGGTGTCCAAAAAATTCTGCTTCTACAATTTCAGGAATAAATTGTTCTATCATTTCATTGTTGCCAGCAAAACCGCAGCAAGCGAGAACCAATGATTTGCAACCAATTTCTTCCGTTTTACCATCAGGTCTTTGTATCTTTACTCCCAAAACTCTATTTTCATCATCGCTTAATAAATCAGTGACTAGAGCATTGGTGAGAATGTCAATGCTAGATTTTTCTGCTGCATTGCACAGGGTGCCCATCAGTTCACTCCCTGTCCTATTGGGAGATCCATGCATGCGCATTACGGAGTGTCCTGGGTATAAAAAACTGTCAACAAGGCTGAGAGGTATATCGTGATTGTCAATTAGCCACTCAATGGTTTTTGCTGATTCTTTTGCAAGCTGGAGGGCTATATTGGCATCAGTTTGGTTGCGTGTTTTTTTCATGATATCAGCGGTGAACAATTCAGCAGAGTCCTCTATTCCTGCCGCTGATTGTAATCGTGTGCCAGCACCGGGTATTAAGCCAGTGGACATGGCTGTTGTTCCCAAAGGAGTAGGGTCTCGTTCTAGGACCAACACATTTGCTCCAGATTCTTTTGCAGCTAATGCAGCACAAAGCCCACAGGCACCTGCACCAACAATGACTACAGGAACTTCATACTCAAAATCTTTTTTGGAATTCACTAAAACATTCATGGCAGATATCCCTTTTGGAATTTAATCGGACTGTGAAAAATACTTAACACCGTTTTTGTCCACTGACATTGTTATCAGTCCTTGCCCAATCAAATAATTGAGGTGAGAGAGACTCTCACCGATGGCAAGAATAATACTTTTACTGTCAATTTTTCGATCAAATAACACCGGAAACACATCTACCGCACGTTGGGGATTTTTGCAGAATTTATGGAGCTTATCCAGCCGTGAGCGATGTTCATCTATCAACTCTTTAATACGTTCATGAGCACCACGATAAGGGTAGCCGTGTGAAGGCAGCACCAAAACATCTTCTGGTAAAAGTGTTTTGATTTTTTCAAGACTTTCAAACCAGTCAGCCAAAGGGTTGCCATCAGGCTGATGAGGTAGAACACTTACATTCGGTGAAATCCGAGGCAGAAGTATATCTCCACATATAAAGATATTAAGTTCCTCACAGAATAAACAGGCATGTTCTGATGAGTGTCCTTTAGCAATAATAACGGTCCAAACATGGTTTCCCATATGGAGTTCTTGTTCATCAGTCAGCAGGTGGTATCTGCCTGACAGAGGTGAGACAAGATTTTTACGGATTCCAACACGTTGGATATATGTTTCCACCAATTGATCGTCAAATCCTGAGCTTTTATAAAATTCTATTGCTGTTGATCCTAAGTTTTTTTCAATCTTATTAGCCAGAATACTGGAAGCTACATATTCTTTTTTGGTCATATGTGGATCAATGTTTAACTTGTCGGCAAGCCAACCTGCTAATCCAACATGGTCGAGATGCATGTGAGTAACCACAAGTTTTGTAACCGCTTTGTCTTTCAGTCTTTGATCAAGAATATTATTCCATATGGCTTTGTTTTCATCTGACACCATGCCTGTGTCAACAATTGTCCAGCCTTTGTCACTTTCAAGTAACCATAGGTTGATGTGATTCAATGCAATTGGAAGCGGCATTCTGAGCCAGTTAATGCCTGATGCAACTTCAAAAAACTCTCCATTGGGTGGGCGTTTGTCGAAAGGATAGATTAGTTTTTCCATTGTTCAGCTATTTTTGAATAAACTTGAGTTCATTTTGGCACAATATTACTATACCTATTGATCAAATGATAAATAAAACTCAATTTGATTTAGTGACTTTGAATTTTACCATTAATGAAATCATTATTTGATGACATCGGTACTTTATGAAAATTCTGGTTTGCTTCTCTCACATGCTAAACTTTAACTGATTATGAACAGGCGTAGCATCATTAAGGGCGACTTTTTGAATAGAAAATTGGATTTATTTAAGTCCTAGGCTAATAAAAAAAAATCAGAGATTATCCAGCTTTAGGTTAGGTTTAATATTGGCGTTGAGTCGGAACAAGTTGGTCGGGTCGTATTGGTTTTTGATCTTCACCAGACGATCGTAGTTTCCTAAAAAATTTCTGTTGACTTGTTGCTGCGTCTCAGAAAATTCATCATTGATGTAGAAGCCATCGGTAAATTTTTCCACTTTCTTCCAATACCGCCGAGACCACTCAATGTGTGGCGCTGTGTCAACCCCATAGGGCCAGAATGATCCTGTGATCAAGTTGTTGTTGGCATAGCGATGCGGGAAGGCTGTGTCATCTGACGGAACTTCATTTATGGCACCACCAGATTGTTGAAAGAAGGCCATACTGCCACGAGTTGGATGTGGCTCTAAGTTGTCGACCAGTGCATCAATCAGTCCCGATGTGATATCTATGGTAAAACCACCTTTTAGGTATTGGGATGCTCCGCGCGGATCGTCATCATCACCGCTTTTTTGCAATGCCACATAATCGATTGTTTCCAACTCGTCCTTCAGCACTTTTCCTGCAGTGTATAAGGGTTTGAGCACTTTCTCTGCTTGATCTAGGGGACCTGAGTAACAGACATCAAAATAAACCATCTTGTCAAATCCCATTGGCGGTGCAAATATCACAGGGTCGTAATACAGCTCCACAGGAGCATTCACCGAGTGTTCTCCATAAAATC
This sequence comes from uncultured Woeseiaceae bacterium, assembly GCA_964633465.1. Taxonomy (GTDB): domain Bacteria; phylum Pseudomonadota; class Gammaproteobacteria; order Steroidobacterales; family UBA11654; genus DTSX01. The sequence goes on from CAZWGB010000030.1 coordinate 2,999, forward strand.
TTAACAGATCTTTAACTTGTGAAAATGAGTAGGTGATCCTGCCACCGACGACTTTGGGATTCATTGGATGCAGTTGGAATTCAAACATGGTTACAATTCCGAAATTGCCACCGCCTCCACGGACACCCCAAAATAGATCAGCATTTTCCTCAGCATCGGCGTAACGTAATTGCCCATCTGCTGTGACAATTTCGACACTTTTGAGATTGTCTATGGTCAAGCCAAATCGACGCCCTAATCGACCAAATCCGCCACCTAAAGTCAGGCCACCAACACCGGTATGCGATACTGTGCCTGCGGTTGTTCCAAGACCAAGAGGGATGCTAGCTTCATCCAATGCTCCAAGTAGAGAACCACCAGTGATAAAGATCCTTTGGGTATTTGGGTTGACGCTGGTTCCCTGCAGCGGTGAAAGATCAATAAGTAAACCGTCATCACAAGTTCCCTTTCCAGAAACGCTGTGCGCCCCGCACTTAACTGCTGTAAGCAGCTGGTAGTGTCTAGCAAAGTTGACAGATACAATAACATCATCATTGTTTCTGCATTGGGCTATCAAGGCAGGACGTTTATCAATGATCCGATTGCGAACTAAACGGGCAATGTTGTAGCCATCATCTTCCGGTAACAGTAATCTACCTTGCAGATTTCTACGAAACTCCTCAATAGCTTTTCTTTCAATAGCAATTGGTTCACCAGAACCAGTAACTGCTGGGATCTCAATTGGGATTTGATTGTCAGCAGCATAGCCTTTCCATGAAGGATAAGAAACTGCTGCCAATGAAACAACCGCTGATTTGAAAAATTCTCTTCTTTTCATCTTTTATCTGCTCATCGAGTGAATTAAAATCATAGCTACGATGAGTTTAGCTCTCAGTCCTTTATTAATCAAACGATAAATAATAAAATAACTGAGAAAATAATAACTTAGGATGTTATATGACTCCAAAAAATTTGCAAATTCCGATCTTATTTTATTTGCTTTTGTTTTTTTCTGTAAATGTTGGGCAAACAGAAGGCAATTCTGAGGTTGGAACTTTATTGAAAGACTGTGAAAATTGCCCTTTGATGGTGAAGATACCTCCTGGAAGTTTTTTAATGGGCGCGCCCATTAGTGATAGCGGATCTCGAGATGATGAAAGACCTGTGCATAAAGTTGATATAAATTATTCTTTCGCGGCTGGTCAGTTTGAGGTCAGAAGACTTGAGTTCCAAAAATTTATTGAGGCAACAGATCACGATATGTCGGGCGGTTGCTATGGAGCAACAGAGCAGGGTATTCAGCTTTCAGAGAAATCAGATTGGTTTAATCCAGGCTACCCTGTTTCAGATCATCATCCTGTTGTGTGTGTCAGTTGGAATGATGCACAGGCATATGCAGAATGGTTATCAGAAGATACTGGATTTACATATCGTCTTTTCTCTGAATCAGAGTGGGAATACATTGCTAGAGCAGGAACAAAAACGATTCGTTTTTGGGGAGACGCTGAAGAGGGTTGCGAATTTGCAAATGGAGCTGATCTTGATATTACCCCTGAAGCTTTTTTAGAAGAAATGCAGGCTAGGCAAACCAAGATTGTTTTGCCAGAAAATTGGAAAGTTGCAAATTGCCATGATGGCTTTGCAACATCAGCACCTGTAGGTTCTTTTAGACCAAATGCATATGGCATTTACGATATTTTAGGCAATGTTGCAGAGTGGGTAGAAGATTGTTGGAACAACTCTTATATAAATGCACCAACTGACGGATCTTCAAGACTATATGGAGACTGTGACAGACCAATTTTACGTGGTGCTTCTTATTATGACATGCCTATCTATCTTAGATCATCAAATCATTATGGTTTTCAATCAGATCAATCAGAAAATAAGGATACTCGTTATATAAATTTTGGTTTTAGAGTGATGAGGGAGGTCGAAAGCGATTGATTAGATTAAGAGTATTTGTAGCGATTATTTTCCTTGCAATACCTTACACCAATTTATTTGCTGACGCTGTATCAGAACCTTCATCTATAATTTTATGTCAGTCATGTCATGGCTATCAGTTCCAAGGCAATAAAGATTTAAATGCGCCTGCGATAGCTGGATTAAGCCAGTGGTATTTGTATCGGCAATTATTAAATTATAAAAACGGTATCAGAGGAACGAACCCAGAAGATATTCTTGGACAAACGATGCAACTAAGCATTCTAAATATAAGCAATGCTGAGCTTAATGCATTGGCAGCATATATATCTAAAATAGCAAGCCAAAAACAAGAAATATCAATAAAAGGAGATGTAGGGACAGGTAAATTCGTTTTCGAACACTGTATGTCTTGTCACGGTGAATTTGGGGAAGGCGATAAGACGATTGGTGCTCCTCGATTAACTGGGCAAAGTGATTGGTATTTGTATCAACAGCTTATAAATTTTCAAAAAGGAATAAGAGGCCAGCACCCAAATGATCTCTACGGAAGACAGATGAAGGATATGGCAAACATGTTTAATGATCAAATGTTAAAGGATGTTATTAATTACATTACAGCAACCAATCTGTCAGTTAATGACGAATAGCTAAATAATTTCTTTGAATTTTTCATCGATTCTTTCCAAAAGATTAGAAAATTCACTTCTTAGGCATTCAATGTAAAAAAAGATAGAAAAAGTATCGTGATCTTAGAAATAGCTACTCTCATAAATTTCCCTTTATTATTTAGTTTAGTATATTTTATTTATCATTTGATTAATAAGAAATGTGTATTTACAATTTTTACAACATTAGTTTTTAATATTTTAATAATAGTTTGGCATAAATAATCACTCTAAGACCGATGATCAGTTTTTCAACTCATAAATACATCAAAAGATTTTTTACAAAGTTGTATTTGGCTTTGGTCATAATTTCACCTAATGTTTTTGCAGATTCCAACGAAACAATCTTGGTTATCGGCGGCACCGGTCGAGTGGGTTCTGAGATTGTTAAAGCATTGCATAGAGAAGGCTATAAAAATATCTCAGTCTTAAGCAGATCAAACAACAATAGATCCCGTTTAAAAGACCTAGATATAAAATACCTACAAGGTGATATCTTATCAGAAAAAGATGTTAAGCAGGTCTTCTCAGGGGGCTCTTATAATGTCGTAATTAACGCTGTCGCTAAGGTGGGTGAAAGCCTGAACCCGCATGCAATAGGTCAGGTTAATCTCAGTAAATGGTCTAAAATTAATGGCTCTAAGCATTTTATCCTGATTGGCTCTGTTGGATCGGGTCCAGACCCGCAACACAGCATGTGGAGAGAGATATTAATAGCAAAAGGTCTGGCAGAGCAATCCCTAATCCACAGCGGACTCAATTACACAATTATTAAAACAGGAATTATAGTCTATAATGATACGCCAGCCACCAATCAAGCATTTCTCTCTGATAACATAGATATCGTAAGTAAAGTCACCAGAAAAGACTTGGCATTATTAACTGTAGACTGCGTTTTAAAAAATAGTTGCATGAATTCTGTTCTAAATGCCATCGATGAGTCTTTGGGATCAATATCTAACTAAGATGACATTAAAAAGAAGAGAGATATTAAAGGCAGCAATTCTAGGCTCTAGTGCAATAGCCCTATCTCCTTCAGGAATAAATCAAGCAAAAACCAAGACTGCTGGAAAAATTGCTGATGTTATTATCATAGGTGCTGGTAATACTGGGATACCATCAGCAATAGAGGCAGCTGATCTGGGTTCAAAAGTTATACTTATAGATAAAAATTCTTTTCTAGGTGGAATGTTAATTGTTTCGGGAGGTCATGTAAGCGGAGCAAATTCAAAAATACAACTCAGAAGAGGAATTAAGGATTCTTTTGAAAAACATTACCAAGATGCAATGCGAATCGGAAAGTATCAGGCAGACTCAGAACTCCTTGCTATAGCAACTCAGAACGCGGCTCTAATGATAGACTGGCTGGAAGAAATTGGTGTGGACTTTACAGAAGAATCACCTGTATTGGTGGATGATCATGATCACTATTCAGTGCCCAGAACATATATTGGAAAAGATTTAGCTAGATCAATCCTTAAACCTTTAATAAATGAACTTAATAAGCGCACTAAGAGAGGAAATCTGGAAATAATGCTTGAAACTAAAGCAATGAACCTTATTCAAAATAAAAAAAAGGAAGTCAAAGGAGTTAGAGTAAAAGATAAATCTGGAGCTGTATATGATATTGAATCTAAGACTGTCATCATCGCAACAGGAGGATACGGTGCCAATAAAAAAATGCAGAGCAAACATAACCCTAAAGTGAATGCTGCTAAATGGGTGGGACTCCCACATGCAACGGGTGATGGAATTAATATGGCAACAAAAATAGACGCTAAGTTAGTAAACATGAGTCACTTAATTGCTTTCCCTGGAACAATTTTTGACTTTAATGGATCACCAACAGAAATGTCAACAAGATTGCAATTTCCTCCCAAACATTTCACAAAGAGTGTATGGATCAATCGCAAAGGGTATCGATTTGTTAATGAACATGGGAGCCCAGATACTCGTGAAGTTGCTTTTTTAAATCAAGAAGAACTCTTATTTTATGTAATATTTAATCATCACATTCTGAAACAAAGCACCAGTCTCGATATCAGAAACTGGGATAAAAAGAAAATGGATAAGGAAATTTCAAGAGGTAATATTATCGCCTCTGCAGAATCGATTGAAGATTTAGCAAGAAAGATTAACATCCCAGCTAGTCAAATGTTAAAGACTATTGACCAATACAATGAAGACATTGAGAATAATGTGATTGATTCGTTTGGAAGAGAGTTGGAGCGCGTACCAATAAAAACAGGACCGTTTTATGCTTTCAGTGTTGGTGGGAGCATTTTAACAACCCATGGAGGGATTTCTGTAAACCACGATATGGAAGTAATAAATAAAAAAGACAAAGTAATTCCAGGTCTTTATGCTGCTGGAGAAGTGCTTGGGAATGGGCAATTAATGGGTCATGGAGTAGTTAGCGGTATGAGTGTCGGTCCAGCCATTATATTTGGAAAAATAGCAGCCAGAGCAGCCCATAGATTTTCTCAATGCATTTGCAAAGAAGAAGCTTGAATGCCAATAAAAAGGAAATAAGAATGTACAAATTTGTTAGGAAGACGATATTTTACTGGTCAATCGCCCCCTTTTTTTTGGTTAGTCTTTTTATCAGTCAGACTAGTTTTAGCAAGGTTCATGAATGGAAAAGCATCAATATTACCGATGTAGGAAAAGTAACTTGGGATGACAGATTCAGAATGGGTAAACAGGGCTCCACCCAAGGAAAGCTTTTATTTTTTAACCCCGATGGAGGAACTCTCCTGTATGTAAAATTCAATCCTGGATGGGATGCAGATGGAAGTGAAGCCCACTATCACTCATTTCATGAATGGGGTTATGTTTTGGAAGGAAGTTTCCCTCTATATGAATTTGTCAGCCCTAAACAAAAAAAAGGAACCTTGGTGCAGATGGTTGCAGGAACATTTATGGATCGACCTGCATATAGTCTTCATGGAAACAGATCTTCGATAATGAAAAAACAGATCATTACGCCGGGTTCCACACAGTTAATTTTCTACGAAAAAGGAAAGACCGTCTCATTGAACAAAGATAATAAGTCTTATAGTGATGAATGGAAAAATGTTGATGAATTCTTCTCTGCCAATTTTCAACATACTACTGATACAAATGTGATGGAATGGGAACCTGACGAAGACCTTCCTGGTGTCATGGTCAAATGGTTGAGCGATCATAGCTCTAAAGGTTTTCAAGCAAGGCTTCGTTTTGCTCCGGCAGGATGGCAAAATAACTCGCCAAAAAAAATGAGTTACAACAAAGAAGGTTATCGCTTTATTTATGTGTTATCCGGGGACATGAAAATTGAAGAAACATACAGTAACAAAACTGCGATAGCGGTAAAAGAAGACCATCTTATTGTTCAACAGCCAATGAGTCTTTGGCATTGGGGATCATCTCAATTAACTGAAAAAGGTGTGTTGTGGCTAGATATTGAATATGGAAAAGGCACGATCATTGGTCAAGGTCCAATTAAAACATCTTTTATAGAGAAAAATGATGGATAGAAGGGGTCTGATAACAGGTCAATTTAACAGGGATAGTCTTGACCTTAGTGACCCTATACAGAGTTCTTATGCATATGCAAAATTAGTCGGTTCAGCAGGTAATGCGATGGTTCATTATAGTTTGGAGGGGACAATTTTTGCCCTTTTGCCTGATGGTGTTCAACCGTTTATTAGGTTTCAGACATTGCTCAAAGGCATTTGGAAAAGAAAAGATCAAGGCGATTATCAATTTCGGTTATATGAAGTTGGTTTTTTTCATAATCTTGACTCCAGTGAACCAATCGAGGTTTTTGATAATCCCATTACCAATGAAACCAATGTGCTTACTGGTATCAAGGGAGGGCCTTACAATAGAATCATTAAACCTAAAAATCTTAATTGGGTTATATCGGGGAATGACATTTGGATTCAAGAACCAGTTCCTAGGAGTGGTTATTTTGGATCAGAACCGTCAAACAACCAAATTAAACAAAATGCCTTTTCTAATGCTATATATAGAGGAAAATTATCAGAATTAAGCGATCAATCATTAATCGCTCCCTCAATGATGACATACAACTATATTAGTCCATGGTATCCATTCTTTGGTATTGATGATGTTGACACTAAGATTTACTGGCAAGCAGTTGGAAATAAGATTCAATCACGGAGCGATTTGCCTCAGCCAATGAAAGAGTATTTGAGTGAAAAACAAAGGAATTATTTTAAATCAAGTAACCCTTGGACAAAAAAAACAAGCACATTAAGCCACTATAGAGATTCCCAAAAAAAAGGAATAGTAAATGAAAAAGAAAAATCACATGAATAGAAGGGAAGTGATGGCCGGTATGAGTGTTTTGGTCGCTTCACCTAGGTTAATGTCTAGCCAAGATTTGAATTTTAAAAATCGTAATATTGATTTAAACGACCCCGTTCAGAATGCACTGGCTTATACCAAATTAATTGGCACAACAGCTAGAAGCATGGTGCATATTTATTACAAAGGGACTATATATGGAATGACCCCAGAAGATGGCGCTAAACCCATGATAGGGCATACGGGAGTTCTAAAAGGTGTATGGAAACCATGGGTTGATAACAGTTTCTATTACACGCTTTATGATGTTGGTTATTTCAGCGATCTAGAAACAGGATTACCATCTGAAGAATTTACGAACCCATTTACAGGAGAGATTAATCGACCAGTCAAGATTGTTGGTGGCCCATTCGATAGAGTCATAAAACCTGAAGTTAGACCTTTTAAAGTTAGAGGCGATGAGCTTTGGTTAGATGAACCTGCCTATCTCAATTTTGTCAATAAACTCGATCCAAAAATTTGGAAAAAAGCATCGACAGCCGAGAGGCTAAGCTTTCTTTATGTTGAAACATATCATGGAAAAATCTCAGATATAGCCAATCCTGATCTGACGAGTGCACCAATGACAATTACATCGACTCACAATACTAGTTGGTATCCATTTTTTCTTATGGGACAAAGGCCCGGGAGGAATTACTGGCAATCTGTTGGAAAGAAAGTTGATGATCTCGAGAGGGATGTTCCAATTGAGCTTATTAATTTTATTGAAAAAGAGAAACCAGGTTATTTTGAATCAGAAAAACCTTGGATAAAAAGAAAGGGAACCTTTCAAGCATATAAAGACGAAAGAACGCCTATTAAAGATTAGTTGTGGATTCTTCGTTTTTTTTAGATGGAGGGTTTAATATTAGCGTTTAGTCTATGAGCCCATGTCAAATTGGCCGGGAGGAATTTCAATCATCACCGGACATACAGAGCAGTCCTGAAATTCATTTGCCCCGGAGACATCTTGATGAATTAAGATAATAGCCGATAAACTTAATGCCCAAATTGGATAGACTCTATAGCAGGTGGCCATATTTTTTATCAATCCTTTCAAAAATTTCAGGAACATTCTCTTCTAGGCAATGCCGATTCATTGGTGCATATTTTTTCGGACCACCTTCTGTTGGAGTTTTACGGGTAGCATCAATGATGATCCTGCTTCCAAAGCCATGTTCTCTTGCACTAGGATCTCCGCCCATGCCCGGTGCTTTTTTTAGCATTTCAGTAGAGTCGTATGGTTGCCATCGAGAGCCCAAAGCATGCAATACCTCTTTGGTATTATGAATATCAACATCTTGGTCAAAAATCACTGTAATCTTAGCTATTTTCAACGATTTTGAAATAGCATTTCCTATTTCAATAGCCTCGTCTGACTTGTTTTTATTGATATTGACAAAACAAAAGCCAGGAGTTTCAAGTGGGTAATGCAACCCTAAAAAATTCTTGAATTTTTGTCTGAATTTTAAATTGGCTGTTGTTTCGATCGGTGAAGTTAGAAAGCCACGTGTAATACCACTGAACTGGTTCACAAATATAGGGTTTTCTCGATGAGTGATTGCAGTGACGTCCATAAAGAAATTCTTTGATTTTCGTGCTCCCATATAACCGTACATTTCACCAAAAGGGCCTTCCGGCTCCATGCTGTCCAAGGGAATCAGACCCTCAACAACCATTTCAACATTCGCTGGAACCAGAATGTCATTGGTTTCGCATTGCACAACTTCAACGGGCCTTCCAAAAAATCCTCCTGCAATCTCAAGCTCGTCTTCTCCCATGGCCGATACCTTGGAGCTGCTGAGAGCGAAAACGATGGGATCAGATCCCAGCACAATCGCTGCAGGAGCAGATTTCTCTCCACGTTCCTTCATGGCCATTAAAAAATTCCAACCATCTTGATTTTTTTCTGGATTGATGCTGATTTTCGATGAATGTTTAACCTGACATCGGTAGGTACCAACATTGCGTCCATATTTTTCATCTTCAAGGATCACATTACCCGTGTTGATATAGCAGCCACCGTCTGCAGGATTGGTTTTAATAAAGGGAAAATTCAAAAGATCAATGTCTTTTCCCTGATATTTAATTTCTTTACAAGGAGCCTGAGAGCCAGCAATTGCAATGGGCTTCATGGTTTTCCATGTCCCTTTCTCAGTAGCCAAACTTTCGACTCTGTTTAAGGCTAATTTATAATCTTTATGAGGGAGATCGCCTGTAGGCTCAATACCCATAGCAAGAGCTTCAAACTCCCACCGACCGTATAAATTCCCTAGTATCGGACCTTGCATCCATTGTCCTTGGGTTTTAATACGATCAAATGAGACAACTGGAGCCTCAACAGCACTGTATTTTTCCATCAATTTATAGATAAAGCCTGTGGCTTCGTATTGATCTTGATCAATTTCGTTTATGTGTAAAACACGACCAAATGTTTCCAGTGCCTCGAGGTATTCTCTCAAGGATGCATAAGGTCCAATGTATTTTTTTTTCTTGGTTAATCTAGACATTATTGTCTCAGTTTGGTGCCCTCATTTAATTGGATTTTTTATAAATCTAATTTCAATCGATTTAAAAAGGTTTAACCTGTCCTAAAAATGCCATGGCAATGACTAAGAACCATATCAGCAGCGCTGCCTTGTTAAGCATTGCTTGATTTTTTTTAATGAGTTCTTCTCCATGTGCTTTGTTTGAATCTTCAGACAAGACCAAATCAACGGCATTTTGCCAAGAGCCTACTATGCTTCTTATCCAGATCCCATTGAGGAGAATTGCACCAAAGAGTAGGATTTTAAGAGCTAGCCAGTCCGTTGTGATTAACGTATTCGTTAGCAGACAATAAGATCCAAATCCGATCAAAATTGCAGCAAGCAGGTACCGAATGGATAGATCTATTTTTTTTAATAGTTCTCCAAGAGAGGTGCCTTTTTTGAAATGGACCTGCCATACCAAAAACAGCCATAAGAAGCTGGCAATCCAAATCAAGTAAAGGTAGTTGCCTTTTATGGGGGAGCCAAACGAAACTGCTAGATGAAAACCGATTGGAAGCAACAGTACCAAGCTGGTTCTGGCTGACATGTCCACTAAAAATCTCATTGATCTGACTCGAAGGCGTTCTTCTATTGTCAATTCATCCCGAGTCATATATTGGCCAATGAAATAAACAGCAATGTCTCCACCAATGGCATAGACGAAGAAGACAACATGGAAAAAAGCGAGGATATTGTGAAATTGGATATTCATAGGGGTTTAAACGTAAGAGAATTTGACGAAGTGGATATCAAACCGTTGGTTTAACGTTGGCATTAAGACTTAGTAGATTTTTTGGATCGTATTTATTTTTTAGGTCCACAAGTCTTTTGTAATTCTTTCCATAGGCTGTTTTAACGAATGCTTGGTTTTCGTCCATTAATTCATTGACATAAATTCTTTCAGCGCAATATGGGGTCAATGCTTTCCAATAATCTCTTCCCCATTTTGTGTATTTTTCATTGAGTTTGGCGTCTGTCCAATGGCCTCCTACCTCAATATCCCACTTGGCATTTCGTCCTGGCCAAGCTGTATCTGTTTCATTCACTTCGCTGATCGCACCACCAAATCGAACGACTCGCATTGTGTCAAATCTACCTTCCTGATGCCGCCATCGCTCCAGAAGGGCTTCGTTCATCCTTGGATCGTAGTCATCAATATGTCTGCCTTTTATGTAGTATTTGCGGTAATGAGCATTTCTCTTATCTGCTCCTTGTTGTAAATCAATAAACCTTGTAGTTCCAATATTGTCAGACATGGGCTTACCAAAGGATCGAATAGGCTCCAAGAGTCGGTCTGCTTTGCTAACATCACCTGTGTAGCATGTGCTTAGAAAAAAGAAACCGGCGCCTTCGGGGGTGTTCCACATCCCAGCGTTAATGGCTATGGTTTTTGGCATCGAACTTTCGGTGTAATCATAATAGAAGTCCCAAAGATCTTTTGCATATTTCAAATCATATAGCCTGACTCCTGCAATTACATTCCCATTAATGCCCAATGGGCTGAGTTTAAATTGAAAAGAGGTTACGATGCCAAAGTTGCCGCCGCCTCCTCGAATTCCCCAAAATAAATCTGGATTTTCATCCAAACTTGCACGTCGCAGTTGCCCATCGGGTGTCACAATATCAACCGCAAGTAAGTTATCAATGGTTAGTCCATAACTTCTCATCAACCAACCGATTCCACCTCCAAGAGTCAATCCAGCTACTCCAGTATGGGACACAACACCTGCAGGACAAACCAATCCATGGGGCAGTGATTTCGAGTCTAGATCATGTAAGATGCACCCACCTTCTGCAGTGGCAACTTTCCTTTCAAGGTCGACCGAGACTCTTCTCATTCTTGATAAATCAATAATGATTCCACCATCGCACGTGGATTTACCCGAGATGCTATGTCCGCCACCTCTGACTGCAACCAATAAGTTATGTTCTCTAGCAAAATTGAGTGCATTGACCACGTCCAATGTAGAGGAGCATTCGGCTATTAATGCTGGATATTTGTCCCAGACACCATTCCAAACCAGTCTGGCTTTGTCATACCAATAATCCCCTTGCGTTAAAATAGTACCTTCCAAAACATCCATAAGTTCTAGAATTTCAGATCGTAATAAAATTATTTCTTCACCACTACTAGAAATGGCGGCTGTGTCTTGGATGGCACTTCTTGCCAAAGGCATGTATGCCGATGTCCCAACTAAGACAGCACTCTTGATAAATTCTCGTCGTTGCATATAGGTCACCAGTAAATAATTTGTTCAGTATTTTTGAATCTTAGTTGACTACTAATTTTTCTAGCGGTGTCTACCATTAAAATCTATGAATTAGCAAATGATAAATTAACTTAATATTTTCATCTTATCACTTCGTTTTCTTCACGTCTTCAATTATGCCTGTGCTAATCAAATTAGGAAGTCGCGAATCATCCCAGCCCATTCTAGTTGAGCCTGTTCGAACAATCACAAGATTTTTGGAAGGAATGATATAGACACGTTGACCGCCGAATCCATCCAAGTAAATAATATCCCTGTCTAGAAAAGGTTCTGAGTGATAACCGGTGGAAGAACTTTTCTCGTTATACATTCTGTTTTCTTGATGCTCTCCACCAAGCCAAGTGAGGTAGCCATAATTAGGATTTAAAGCAGATGGAGTAATCATTGCATCAATCCATTGTTCAGAGACCACTCTCTGGCCGTCTATTTTCCCTTTGTTGAGAATCAGCAAGCCAATTCTGAGCCAATCTCTTGCGGTTGCATCCAAACAGCAAAACATTCTTGGCATTCTATTTTTTTCAGAATCAAGAATTACAAAAGCGTCATCTTCCGCCAGTTCTTTCCATAAGTTGTTTGCAAGGTAAGTGGAGTATTTTTGTCCCGTTGCTCTTTGCAGGAGAATTCCGAGAGCTTGGGGATTGATTCCATTGTATGCAAACTCAGAATTAGGCTTCTTTGTTTGCAGCTGATTGAGCGTCACTTCTTCTATGTTGTCTCCTACCACCAGTTGGTTCCATTCAGTCAAAGGGTTTATTGAGAATGTTGGGTAATCAATTCCACTCGATTGTTGCAACATCTGTTTGATAGTGATTTGATTACGACCATCGCCAGACCATTCAATAATGTAATTGAAAGCTTTTTCATCAACCGTTTTGATGTAGCCTTGGTCAATTGCAATTCCTATTAAAATTGCCAGAACGGTCTTATGCATCGAGGCAGTTTGTGTCTGTGTTATTTCTGAATATCCATCAAAATAATGCTCCAATTGCATTTTGCCTTCATGGAAAATAAGTAGAGCATGCGATTTATTTTCATCCGCATAGGCTATGGCCTGAGATAAAACTTCTGGATTGATTGATAGAGATTCTTCACTGTATTTCAGCGCGATTCCGTTACCAGAGATCACTCGTTCCGGTATACCTGGTTTTTTACCTACTAAAACCCCGCCCAATCTACTCATTACCAAGGGTTCTTGGATATACAAATAGCTCAAGTAGATGAGTAATATGGCAGAAATGAGCAAGAAAACTGCAACAATTCTTTTGAAGATTTTTTTCATATTTGTATTACAAATTAGTTTTTTATAGATAATTAGATCATTAGGTTAGATTTTAGTCGATAGTTGCTCTTAAGTTAAGTAAAGCACTGTACTGTATTAATAATAAACCTTAATTAGCAGATGATAAATTAACTTAACATTCTTCTTAGAATCTGATATATTTCAGTGACAAAAGTTCATCATTAGGGGGATTTAACACATGAGAAAATTTGTATTAAATGCGTTTGCCGTAAGCGCTTTTGTAACTGGATTATACTTTCTTTCAGGGACTGCTGTTGTTAATGATGTTAACGCACAGGAGTTGGAGGTTGAAGAAATTACGGTTACTGCACGAAAAAGGGACGAGACTTTAGCAGACGCGCCCTACACGATTACAGCCCTAACTGCCAATGAATTGGCAATTAAGGGAATTAATGAAATACAAGATGTTGCTTCATATAGTCCTGGATTTTTCTACTCGAATAACAACGTAGGTAAAAATAGTAGAACTCACCGTCGACTGATCTTCAGGGGTATGAATCCAAGAACGGATATTCCTACAAGAGCGTCGGCATCTATGTTTATCGATGGCGCACCAACCATTGGTTCTGAATTCGGTTCCATAGATAGTATTGAGCGAATCGAAGTTCTGAA
>CAZWGB010000031.1:0-15269 GCA_964633465.1 uncultured Woeseiaceae bacterium
TGAAGCCGTTATTGCCTTGACCATAGTCTTTTTGGCTTTGGAAATTGGTGAGAATAAACAATATAAATCAACACCCTGGTTAATCGCCTTTGGATTTGGTTTACTCCATGGATTGGGTTTTGCTAATGCTCTTACTGAAATAGGGATAGCAAATGAGCAACTACTTTTCTCTTTACTCTTTTTTAATCTTGGAATTGAAGCAGGTCAGTTATTAATGATCCCTATTTTTAGTGTTTTAATTTGGTTGGCTTATAAATTTAATAAATACAGTCAATCAGCGACTTGTGTTTCATATGTGTTGGGTATAATGGGTTTTTTTTGGTTTATTAACAGAACCATTGGAATTATTTACTGACCATATAGTGATGAGATAACAAAATGAAAGGTCTTCCAGAATTTTTAAAATATGATGATGAACTCAGATCACGGTTGAACTTGATCATCATATTCAGCGTTCTGCTCACTGTTTATTATTTTATATTTGTACAACCTTTTTTTCCCAACCAAAATGGTAATCTAGGCCATGATTACCAATTGTATTTTCCGCGGATGTTGATGGGAGTTTATTATTTTACCACTAACGGTTTGTCGGTTATTCCATGGTTTACTCCTTCATGCTGTGGCGGTACTGTTTTGTTTGCCCATCCTCAGAGTTTATTTTTTTCTATACCACAGTTTTTAAACTTTTATTTTGATCCCATTGTATCGATTCAACTTACATTTATGATATTTGCAGCATTGGGTTTGGGGGGCACATTTTTGCTTTTGAGGCATACTTTTGCATTGCAAGAGGTCACAGCAGTATTTGGTGCTGCTTTATTTTTATTTAACGGATTCTTTGCCTACCGAATGATTATTGGGCACTTGTCTTACCATTCTTTTATGATGTTGCCACTGATTAGTTATTTACTTCTCCAGCCACTAATATCAAGCAGTCGTCTTAAGGAATTAGCCATGGCTGTTATTGCTGCATTACTTTCTAGTTATGTCATTTTTTCAGGTGGAGTGCATTTGTTGTTGCCTATGGCCTTAGCTGTATCAGCTGTATTTATTTTGGCCATCATCAGCCGCAGACAACTTAAAAGTCCTATGTTTCGAGCCGGAGTGGCCGTGTCTCTTACTTTGCTGATATGTGCAACAAAGTTACATGTTGACTTAGCAACACTTGATAATTTCAGTCGTGATTATTATCGACTACCTGGTATAGATAATATTTTTTATTCTATTTGGGTGCCAATAAAATCGTTATTTTTTAGTGCTTATACAACGGTTGATACCAACCGTATTTTTACTAATTTGCAATGGACTATCCAAAGACACGAACTTGAAATGTCTATGACCTTTATACCTCTATTTTTAATACTGTGGGGTTTAGCTAGCTTTTTTAGAGGAAAAATTAAAATTGATAAGAAACAAAGTTTTCTTCTACTGGCCTTACTTGTAATTTGTCTGGTACCACTGGCAATTAATTTCTATACGCCAGCATGGAATATGTTACTCAAAAAAATACCAATAATTAAGAGTTCGGCAATGTTAGTCAAGTTGTACGCAATGTACATCCCCATTATTGTAATCTTTGCAGCTTTAGTTATCGAAAAGTTAAAATTCAATCGTTACATTGTTCCGGGTTTAATTTTATTGTTGTTGTTCGTAAAAGCCTATGAAGATAAAACCTACTATGCCAAGCAAGGGTATAATCCACAGCTTATCGTCTATGCACACCAGCAGGTTAAACAGACTAATCAGGTACCAGCAATTACTGAAATCTCATCAGTAAGAAGTGTTACTACTGATGAGGGCGTAAGAATGACTGGGGGTGATGAGATGATGGCCTTCGGCTTATCTCAAATTAATTGCACTGAATCTTTATTCGGTTATCGACATGAAGAATTTAAACAAAAAGAATTATTGAAAGTTGGAGAAACTGTCGATCAATTAACTGATGATAGATTTAATATGAAAAATCCTGCTTGCTTAGTCTTTCCTGATGAGAACAATTGTGTTCCGGGTGATCATTTTAGGGCAGATCAAAAAGAAGAGCTTTTGAGTTTCACCAGTTACAAAGGATATGAATTCAACATGCCAAAAACACAATACATAGCAAATTGGGTAAGTTTAATAACCATCTTGATGTGTTGTGGTTTTTTGCTTATGTTTAGTTTTCAAGCTGTATTAACCAGCTATCGCCAAAAATCTTAGCTATTAAAGTTAATAGTTTGGGAAGGATTCTGTTTCCCATTCTCCTATGAGATTGCGGTTGTCTTTTTTCCAAGGGTGAAAATCTTTACTAAAAAAAGCAAGCCAAGAAATAAAAATGCGTCTGAAAACTCCTGGCTTTATAAATAAAAACACAAAACCATTGAACCATTCACGAAGATTCCAGAGTTTTCCATTCTGTTTAAGCATCATGCAAACAATTTTTAATATGTCTTTGTGTATGTAATAGGTGGTAAATAACAACGCTGTCCGCCGCTCCTGGATTGTACCGCCAACTGCCACATGGACATCGAAGGCTACAGCTTTGTGTTCTGTCTCCTCAACAGCATGCCACTTCCAGATTTTTGCAATGTTTTCATCAGATCCTTTGAAGTGATCTTTGTGTCGCAATAAGTCATCAGCCAAGATTGCAGTGAGATGTTCTGCGGCAACAGTGCCAGCAAGTCGACGTCTTGCAGAGATGTTTTTTCGGTACCAAGCTATGCGTTTTTTTAGTGGTGCTTCAATTTGTTCTAGATCATAACCTCGAAGTTTACACAGGAGCTTGTTGTATTTTAGATGTTGCATTCGGTGAACGGCTTCTTGTTCTTGGAAATCTGAAATTTCTTTTAACAGCTTTGGATCATCAATCTGATCTTTAAATAACATAACGCTATTAATAAAAGATTGCTCGCCTAATGGAAATAACATAGAGAATGCATTCTCCCATGCGGTCAAAAAAGCACTGCCACGGTGCCATTCTCCTGATAAAGCCGAAAGGTCAAAATCCGGTTTACGGGCGCTGAATTGATGGTCTTCAGGGCTGTTGCTTTGGCTTATGTTCATTTTGGGATATTCCAGATCAATTGCATTTACAATAGTATTGATTTTACTACTTTCTTATACGATCGAAAAGCGTCGATTGAATTCACTAATGATTAGTAATTGATTAACATGGACGATCACGTTGTTTTTAGGAGATCCAGTCAATGAAGGAATTCAAAGGTAAAACGGTAGTTATAACAGGAGCGGCCAGTGGAATTGGTTATGCTTTGGCTGAAAGGTTTGCAGTGGAGAAAATGAATGTAGTTCTTGCTGACATCGAACAAGATGCTCTGGATGCTGCTGTTGCAAAGATCAGTGACCTTGGTGTTGAAGCAGTAGGGATTGCGGTTGATGTTATGGATAAAAATTCTGTTCAATCACTGGCAAAAAAATCAATTGATGCATTTGGAAATATACACATCCTTTGCAACAATGCCGGGGTGGCTCCTCCCGCTATAGACGAACCGATCTGGGACCATGAGCAGAATGCATGGGATTGGGTTATGGGAGTGAATTTTTATGGCGTTCTCTATGGTCTACAGTCCTTTGTCCCACACATGCTTGAGCACAAAGAAGAAGGCCATGTTCTCAACACTGTTTCATTAGCAGGCATCCTTGGTCTAGAAGGTAGTTACGGGGTGAGCAAGTTCGCCACTTTGGCATTGAGCGAAGGGCTGTTTCAAAGTTTGAAAAAAATCAACAGTAAGATCGGTGCATCTGCTTTATGTCCAGGTTTTGTAGCCACAAACATTATTGAGTCTGAGAGAAATCGACCTGAATCTTTAGCAACAAAGAAAAAATCCAATTTCTTAATGAAACAACTTGCCTCAGCAGTGTTAAAAAGAGGAAAAAAACCCAGTGAAATAGCAGCTAGAGTTATTGAAGGAATCCAGGCAGGTAGTTTCTATATTCTTCCGCACCCGATCTATGATGAAATGATTAAAGAGAGATATGAGAGGATTCTTGCAAGAACCGAACCACAAAGTATTGATATTAAAGCAACATGGCTGGGCACACTGTTACGTAGAGAGGAATATTAATTTGCTATGTCTATGGTGAAAAAGACTTTTTACCTCGTACTGTCACTCGTTGGTGTTATTTTTTTATCGTTAGTGGGTCTTTTTCTCAGCCAACGCTCAGATATTGGGGTGACTAATATTACTGACTGT
Source organism: uncultured Woeseiaceae bacterium (assembly GCA_964633465.1). Lineage (GTDB taxonomy): Bacteria > Pseudomonadota > Gammaproteobacteria > Steroidobacterales > UBA11654 > DTSX01. The sequence goes on from CAZWGB010000031.1 coordinate 4,191, forward strand.
CTATCAGACACCAAAATGACTGTCTACTGTGAATTTAGCAAACCTGAAGATATCGTTATCCTGCCTGATAATCGTCATCTGTTAATTTCTGAATTTGGAGCCATCACACCTCTCAGCCCAGAAAACCTACCTGGTCAAATTTCTTTATTTGACACTGACTTACTAGAGAAAAAACAAATTAAAATCGCTTTGGGTGACAACGGTTGGGGTGCAAAGAGTTGCAAACGAGATGACCTGATGTTCTCTCCTCATGGAATTGACCTTAATCAAAGGTCGGATGGACGTTATCAACTGGCTGTCGTTAATCATATGCCTAGGGAGACTATAGAGATGTTTGAATTGATCAATCTTCATAATGCTTGGTCTCTTATCTGGAGGGGCTGTATTGATGCACCTAAATTAGGCTATTTTAATGACGTGGCTTTAAAGAGTGATGGCAGTTTTTTCACTACCCACATGTACGAAAGAGGGTTGTCTTATCTTTCATTGATATATATTTCCTATACTAAGCCCGATACAGGTTTTGCATATCAATGGGATGCAGAAGGAGGTTTTATTAAAGTACCAAATACTGATGGTTCATTCCCCAATGGTATTTCAATTTCTGATGACGAAAAGAATTTATTCATTAATTACGTCTTCAATCATCGAACCTCTAAATTAAACCTGGAGAATTTATCTGTAGAGGCTGAACACTTCAGTAAAGGCACGCCAGACAACTCAACTATCGATGGAGATTTTATTTGGGTTGCTACCCAAGATAATACTGGGACAGATTTATTAATACACTGTAACGAAACGGTTGTGCAGTGTTCTCTGCCCTTTACTATTTTTAAACTAAGACAAAGTGATTTAAGTGAAGTTGCATCCTTTTCATTTGCACAGACACAAATAGGCTCCGTTACCGTGGCTGTTCCGCATAAGAATAAAGTTTGGTTGGGCACGTTTCTTGGCAACAGAATGGCAAGTTTTTATAATGAAAATTAAATGAGAGGTTAATGATGAAAGCGTTTTTATGTAGAGAATTTGGACCCATCAGTTCCCATAAAGTCGAGGAAATTGATGATTTAACACCTGGTTCACATGATATTGTGATTAATGTCCATTCTGCAGGTGTTTCTTTTCCGGATGTTTTAGTCGTTCAAGGCTTGTATCAAATAAAACCTGATTTTCCATTTTCTCCTGGTGGAGAATTTGCAGGTGAAGTAAGTCAGGTGGGCGACAAAGTTACCCGATGGAAGAAAGGAGACCGAGTAATTGGTTTTAAAGGCAGCGGTGGATTTGCCGAACAAGCTCTTTGCAATCAATTAAATGTCATGCCTTTGCCTGACTCAATGGATTATGCAACAGGAGCAATTTTTCCGATGAACTATGGAACTTCCATCCATGCACTAAAACAAAGAGCCGATTTAAAGTCCGGTGAGACGATGCTGGTTATGGGTGCTGGAGGAGGATTAGGTCTCACTGCCATTCATGTTGGTAAAGCCATGGGTGCCAAGATAATAGCCGCTGCATCAACTGAAGAAAAACTTGAGTTATGTAGCCAACAGGGTGCTGATTCCACCGTTCTTTATCCAAGGGACAACATGGATACTGACTCACAAAAAGAATTTTCGAATACATTGAAACGGCTAACTGAGAAAAAAGGTGTGGATGTGGTTTTCGATCCCGTTGGTGGAGCTTACAGTGAACCTGCTTTAAGAGCTATTGCTTGGAAAGGTAGGTACTTGGTGATCGGATTTACATCAAGCATTCCATCAGTCCCTCTTAACCTAGCTCTTTTAAAAGGTTGTCAAATTGTTGGTGTTTTTTGGGGTAGTTTCTGCATGCGAGAACCTATGGTTAACGCTGCAAATTTTCAAGAACTCTTTGGTATGTTTGAGGCAGGGAAAATCAAACCGTTTGTAGTAGAAACTTTTCCTCTTGAGAAGACAGCGACTGCGATAGAAATGCTTGCCAATCGAGAGGCTCTCGGAAAGATCACAATTACCATTCGTGATTAAATGAAACCATCAGCAAGTTATACTTTGCTTGGTTTTCTAACCATGGTGAATATCCTTAACTTTATAGATCGTCAACTATTGACCAGTTTCTCAAACTTTATTGTTCCAGACTTAGGACTTACCAACACTCAATTCGGCTTGTTAAGTGGATTTGCTTTTATCATATTTTATTCTTTGATTGGATTGATAATGGGGGCGATAGCAGACCGGGTCCACCGGCCCAGATTTATTGCATTTGCTCTAGCACTTTGGAGTGTATTGACTGCTGTATCAGGGATGGCTAAAAACTTCTGGATGCTTTTTATTCCAAGAATATTTATAGGTATTGGCGAGTCAGTTTTAACCCCCACAGCACTATCTCTACTTTCCGACCGGTTCTCCAAAAACAATATGGGATTTGTTGCTGGTTTTTACACCTTGGCTGTCCCTCTTGGTGTTGCTGCATCTCTATTCATTGCTGGTTATCTAGGGCCGACTTTAGGATGGCGAAACTGTTTTTATGGATTGGGTATTATTGGGGTCGTACTTGCTTTGCTAATGTTGTTGTTCAAAGAAACACCCACTCGGGAATTTGATATTGCTAATCAACTTACCAGGGATGTTATCAATAAAAAAATTTTCCAAGAATCAATTACAGTCTTAAAAAGTTCACTCAAAGCATACCCCTCATTGAGACTGACTATCCTGGGCGGAGTAGCCGTCCATTTTATTCTTGGTGCTATGGTTTTTGAACAATTGTGGCTTGTTCAAGACAAAGGCTTTGAAAGAGCCGAGATAGCTAAAATAGCTGCTTATATGGGTCTCACAGGGGGTGTAATGGGAAATATTTTTGGCGGCATTGCTGGAGATTACTACACAAAAGTAACAGGCAAAGGCAGGCAAACATTTCTCTTTTGGTGCTTACTTTTATTCTCACCTATAAATATGATGTACCGTATAACGGATGACTCAGAAACCATTTTCTTGACTTGTATGTTTTTAGGTTTCTTCCAATGGGGTTGTATTTATGGACCTGTTTATTCATCCGTCCAAGAATTAGTTCCTAAAAACATCAGAGCCATCATTGTTGCTTTCTATCTTCTCGTGATTAATATCGTGGGTATGGGCTTTGGCATTACCGCTAGTGGAATCATGATTGACTACTTAATGAGCCAAGGTTACGAACAACCATATTCATTGACTCTACTTACTTTTCAAATTTTATCAGCTTTGTCTTTGCCAGCATTTTATTTTGCTGGAAAGAGATATGTTAAAGACCGTGAACAGTTAATACAGGAGATTAGCTAGTAGAATCTTCGAGACAAATATTGCTGGTTTTTTAATAGAAAAAAGGCACTTTATTCAGTGTCTTTTTTTTATACAATAGAGGATCATTTAGTTTCTTTAAATTATGTTATTTTTTCTTATTTAGTTATCTTCATTGTATGAGTTATTTAGTATTAGCAAGAAAGTGGAGGCCAAAATATTTTTCTGAAGTATCTGGTCAGGATCACGTTGTTAAGGCATTACAAAACTCGTTAGCCAAAGATAAAGTTCACCATGCATTTCTATTTGCAGGCACCCGTGGAGTTGGTAAAACTACTATTGCGAGATTGTTGGCAAAAGCTCTGAATTGTGAAAAAGGCGTAACTTCTGAACCCTGTGGAAAGTGCGATTCTTGCCTTGCGATTGATGAAGGTAATTATGTTGACCTAATGGAGGTTGATGCTGCTTCACAGACTGGAATTGATGCAATGCGAGAACTTATTGACTATACCCACTACATGCCAATTGGACGTTACAAGGTTTACTTAATCGATGAGGCCCATCAACTCTCTAAAGCTGCACAAACAGCACTGCTAAAAACACTTGAGGAACCACCAGATCACATGAAGTTTCTTTTAGCGACTACCGATAGTGACAAATTACCTATAACTGTATTATCAAGGTGCCTTAAATTTAACCTGAAAAAAATTCCTGCCAATTTAATTAAACAACGCATGGCAGAAATTTGTGATCACGAGGGAGTAACTTATGAAGATAAAGCCCTAGATTTAATTAGCCAGAATGCAGATGGCAGCATGAGAGATGGGTTGAGTCTTTTAGACCAAGCGCTTGCTTATGGGGATTACTCACTTGCAACAGATCAGGCGCAGCTTATGTTAGGAACTATTGATATCAATGACATAGTGGGTTTGTTAGCAGCCGTATTAAATCAGGACAGTGTTGCTCTAAATCAAGTATTGAGGGATCTGGACGAGGCTTATCCTAACTATAATTCACTGCTTGATGGCATGGCTTCTTTTTTACAGAAAATTGCATTTGTCCAAGTAAGTAGCGATGATATTGACAACCCAAATCCAGAAAACACCCAGTCTATAAGAGATTTTGCTGAAAGTGCTTCGCCTGAATTAATACAATTACTCTATCAAATTTCAATCACATCAAAACGAGATATAGAAATAGCACCAAGTCCTAGAGAAGGTTTTTCTATGGCGATGCTAAGGATGTTCGCATTTATGTCAAATACCATGTTTCCGAAGGATGAAGCTAGCCAGGAAAAATTAAAAGTAAAAAGGCCAGTTGCAGTGAAGATCAAAAAAAAGATAGAAACAGAAAATTCAGAGTCCAAGGTTTCTGATTCCAAACAAAGCAATAAAAAAATTACTGAGAAAAATTGGTTGCTGGAAGTTGAAAAACTAAATTTTTCAGGTGCCCTAAAACAACTCGCATCGCATTGCAGCTTTAAATCTATCAAAAAAAATATACTCCATTTAATTATTGATGCAGATCATGGCCACCTACTCACTGAACGATTGAAGTCCAGATTGAATAAGTCTTTGATCAGTAATTTCAAACAAATCTCTGAAGTTCAAATAGAAGTAGACAGTGATAATGGTAAAACTCTAGCTAAGCAAAAATCAGAACTAAATGAGGAACAAATGATTATGAATGAATCCAGACTAAAATCAGATCCAAACATCCAAGAGTTCATCGATATCTTTGACGCTAAAATTGAGAATTAATAATTGATGAAAAACTTTAGCCCCATACTTCAAGATCTTATAGAAGCTTTTAAACAACTTCCTGGAATAGGCATTAAAAGTGCCCAGCGCATTGTTTTCCATTTGTTGCAAGACAATACCAAAAAGGCGTTAGTGCTTGCAGAGACTCTCAATAATTCTCTTGTATCTGTAAAAGAATGCAAAATGTGCAGAATGTATTCAGAAGCGGAGTTATGTGAAATCTGTAAAGACAATAAACGAGATCAAAACATTTTGTGTATCGTTGAATCTCCTGCAGATTTGATTGCCTTGGAAAACACAATGCAATTCAATGGTAGATATTTTGTATTAATGGGTCGTCTATCACCCATTGATGGAATTGGGCCGGATGAATTAAAAATCAATCAATTGGAAGAATTATTTGATTTCAATCCCATAAATGAAATTATCATAGCCACCAGCCCAACTGTAGATGGAGAAGCTACCGCTACTTACATCGCTTCTATTGCAAAGAACTTTAATATCAAAGCGACGAGAATTGCTTATGGCGTGCCTTTTGGTGGAGAAATTGAGTATGTTGATTCAAATACACTGATTCAAGCCATTCTCAATAGAAATACTATTGGAAACCAAAACTAATAATTACTGAAACTCTTCCACTAGTTTTTTGTAATTATTGTATCTCTGAGTTGCAATCTCGTTATCAATAAATCCCTGATTGACAGCACAGTTTGGTTCATTGATGTGGATGCAATCACGGTACTTGCATGCAGAAGACAAAGATGCAATTTCTCTAAAGCCAGTTTCAATTTCTTTAATACCAAGAATTTTGGGATTTAAGTTTTCTATACCAGGGGTATCAATCAAATAACCCTCATCTTCAAGTGCATGCATTGTTGATGTGGAAGTTGTATGTTTTCCTCTTTGATTTTTATTTGACAATGCCGCTGTTCTTATTGTGTCTCTGGGAATTAGCAAGTTGATGATGGTTGATTTGCCAACTCCAGATTGACCAACCAAGACTGTTGATTGTTGACTAAGTAGATTAAACAATGAGTTTAAATTAATTTTTTCTTTCGCAGAGATCATGACAACAGGGTAATCAAGTTTTTGATAAATTTGTAATTGGTGGTCATTATTTTCAACAAGATCAACTTTATTGAAAATAATCGACAAATTACAATGCATTAGTTCACTGATTAGGAGAAATTTATCTATGAGCAAGAAATTTGGTTTTGGAAGAGGGGCGGTAATTAACAATATTTGCGTGACATTAGATGCAATTGTTTGTTTTTGTCCATACTGATTTAATTTTTCTAATTGATTATTGGGTTCAAGAATTTTTGTTACTAATATGGTGCCATCAGCTTGTTTTGTCCAATGAACATTATCTCCAACTACTGGTTTTAATTTCTGGCTCTGGACTAAGAATTTTAGTCGATCTCTATGTATAGATTCCAAAGTCCCTGTTTTACCAAAAACAGAAGTAATTTTTCCAATATTTTTAACTGAATCAACCATCTTTAAACTTTTGTGATTATACAATCAATACTTTGTTAGAATCATTTAATTATGAATAAGCAATCAAAGAGGTTGATTTGGATAGACCTGGAGATGACAGGTCTGAATACTCAAACTGATACCATTATTGAGATCGCAACGGTGGTGACTAAGCCAAATCTTGAAATTGTTGCCGAAGGCCCGAATTTAGCAATCCATCAAAGTGAATCCATTTTAGATCAAATGGACAATTGGAATAAAACACAACACGGTAAATCAGGACTTTTGGAAAGGGTAAGGAAGAGCAACATTAGTTTAAAAGATGCAGAAGATATGACACTGGAATTTTTACAAAAACTTTCCAATAAAGGCCAATGCCCAATGTGTGGGAACAGCATTTGTCAGGATCGACGGTTTCTTGCAAGACTGATGCCAAAGCTTGAGGCTCATTTTAATTATAGGAATTTGGATGTCACCTCAATCAAAATAGCTTCACAACTTTGGGCTCCGGAAGTTGCAAGATCATTCCACAAAACATCTAAACACCTTGCTCGAGATGATATTTATGAGTCTATTTATGAACTACAACACTATAAGAATCATTTATTAAACATAGATTGAATTAATTTTAGTTTACAAAAAATAATGTAATTGTTGCAACCAGTCCAACCATAAAAGTCACTGACCTAAGCGTACCTTTTCCCTGAAGATAGAATGTTATATACATCAATCTAGAGACAATATACAGGCCTGCCAAGAGATCAATAGTCAATTGAGTTGCACCTGTGATATGTGCAACGAGAACTGCTATTGCAAAGGGTGGGAATGATTCATAGCTGTTTTGTTCAGCGCCGTAAGCATACTTTGCTCTCTCCTTGAGATGACGGACGTGGCTTCTTGGGTCATTGTTATTAATTGGAACCTCAGACCCTTTTTTTGCAATACCTGCCAAAATAATTGGCAATATTAGGGCTATTACTATACACATATACGCGAATGTCATTTTTTTCCTCCTATCTTATTAAGAATTATAAGTAGATAACATTTGATGATTTACTAAGAAATCTCTAACCAAGTTTTAATCACAGCATCTGGATTTAAGGAAATACTTTCAATTCCCTGACTAACCAACCATTTTGCAAAATCTGGATAGTCTGAAGGCCCTTGGCCGCATATCCCGACGTATTTATCTTCTTTTTTACAAGCTTGAATGGCTAATTTCAATAGTTTCTTGATACTTGGATCTTGTTCATTAAAAGCTTCTGCAACCAGATTAGAATCTCTATCAAGTCCCAATGTCAATTGAGTCAGATCATTAGACCCTATCGACATTCCATCAAAATATTTTAAAAATTCTTTTGCCATTAAGGCGTTTGATGGTAATTCACACATCATAATTATTTTCAGTCCTTGTTTGTCTCTTTTTAATCCATTGATTTCTAAGAGTTTTATAGATTGAGCAGCTTCTTCAATTGTTCTAACAAAGGGAATCATAATTTGAACATTATCTAAACCCATTCTCTCTCTTGTTCTTAAAATTGCATCACATTCCATTTTAAAACAAGGTTGAAACTGAGAATCCAAATATCTAGATGCTCCTCTAAATCCAAGCATGGGATTTTCTTCATTAGGTTCAAATTTATCTCCACCAATTAAACTTGCATACTCATTAGATTTAAAATCAGAAAGTCTAACAATAACTGGTTTTGGATAAAATGCAGCTGCAATAGTGGAAATACCCTCCGTTAGTTTAGCGACATAAAATTCTGTTGGATTTTCGTAACCCGAAGAAATATCTCCGATCTGTAGTTGTAGTTCTTTATCAAGAAGTTGAGGATTAACTATTGCGTTTGGATGAATGCCAATCATTCTATTTATAATGAATTCAATCCTTGCCAATCCAACTCCCTCATTTGGAGTTTTTGCAAAGTAAAATGCACGATCTGGATTACCAATATTGATCATTATTTTTGTATTAATTTTTGGTAACGATTCTATATTTTTTACAATTAACTCATATTCCATAGATCCTTCATAAACAAATCCTTTATCGCCTTCTGCACAAGACACCGAAATTGTGCTTTGATCTTTAATATTTGTTGTGGCATCAAGACAACCTACGACTGCAGGAATACCTAATTCTCTTGCAATAATGGCTGCATGGCAAGTCCTACCGCCTTTATTAGTTATGATTGCAGAAGTTTTCTGCATCACAGGTTCCCAATTTGGATCTGTATGATCGGTAACCAAAATATCTCCCTCATCTATTAGATACATATCTTCAAAGCTCTTTATAATTTTTGCTGTTCCTATTCCAAGACCATATCCAACACTGCGACCAGTAGCCAATAATTCTCCTTTTGACTTGATTTTGTAATTTATTAGATTATTTTCAAGTGAACTAACCTTTGTTACGGGTCTTGCTTGAACTATATATAATTGTCCATCAATACCATCTTTTGCCCATTCAATATCCATTGGCTTTCCATAGTGGCTCTCAATTGATATTCCAAGCTGGCTTAAAGCAATGATTTCATCATCATTAATAGAGAAATTTGATTTATCTTTTTGGTCGAGATCAACAGTCTGTACAGAATGTTTAAAATGTTTGTCTTTTGAATAAACCATTTTAGTTGTTTTATTGCCCATATTTTTTCTTATTATGGGATATTTTTTATTTCTCAAAGATGGTTTAAATACATAAAATTCGTCAGGGTTAACCAATCCTTGAACGATTAATTCTCCGAGTCCAAAAGAAGAATTGATAACTATCAAATCCTTACAACTGCTTTCTGTGTCGACAGTAAACATCACTCCGCTTGTTGAAATATCACTTCTGACCATTTGTTGAATACAAATGGCCATTGATACCTGGTTATGATCAAAATTATTGTGTTGACGATATGATATCGCTCTATCTGTAAATAGCGATGCATAAACTGCTAATACAGCTTTGTTTATGTCGTCCAGACTCGAAATATTTAAATAACTATCTTGTTGTCCAGCAAACGAAGCATTAGGTAAATCTTCGGCTGTTGCAGATGATCTAATGGCGACAGAAAAGGATTCATCACTATTTTGGTTGAGACTATTCCATGCAATTGCAGTGGCCTCTTTTATTTCGTTAGATAATTTTGAAGATAATATTTTTTCTCTGATTAATTTACCAAAGGAATGGAGTTCTTTTGTGTCAGAGAGATTTATTTTATTAAGTATACTTTGAAGATAGGGGGCGATTTTATTTTCTTTGATAAAATCACTATATGCTTCGGTTGTGAGCGCATAGCCTTGAGGGCATCTAATGTCGAGTTTGTTAAGACTATTCATCATCTCACCAAGGGATGCATTTTTGCCGCCCACTGAATTAAGGTCAGATATCTTGATCTTGTTTAAGCTTTTAAGGTACCTATGCATCTTGTATTTGCATTATAATTTCAAAGAGTAAGTTAAAATTCTAACAGGATTAATTTTCAAAAATGAATAAAATTAAAGTTTACTTTATTTCAGACGGAACTGGATTATCAACTGAGCAATTAGGGAAATCTATTCTAATTCAATTTCCTGATATCGATTTTGAATATAAAACAATTCCCTTTGTTAATACACTGAAAAAAGCTCAAACACTAGCAAAGAAAATCAATAAAGAACCATCAGCTATGGTTTTTTCAACTCTCATTTATGATGAACTCAATGAACCGTTTGATAGTGGTGATTTTTTTCACATAAACTTTCTCAAACAAACAATTAATCAAATAGAGAACGTTAAAAAGTTTAAAGCTGTTCCAACCATGGGCCTAGATTACAGATTTGGCGAGGCTGCATCTTACGAAGAACGAATTACTGCAATGGATTTCACTATTTCCTCAGACGATGGCAATAATGTTGAACGTTATAACAAAGCTGACATTATTATTGTTGGTATTTCCAGAACAGGAAAAACACCAGTCTCCATTTATCTTGCTCTGATCAATGGTCTTTCCGTTGCAAATTACCCACTAGTTGATTTAGAACTTGAATCTCAACAATTACCTAACAGCCTTAAACGTTTTAAAAATAAGCTTTTTGGTTTAACTATAGCACCAAAGCGCCTACAAGAGATTCGTGAAAAAAGACGATCAACAGGCAAGTATGCCACACCGCATCAGGTTCAAGCAGAAGTCAGATACAGTGAATCGCTGTTTAATAAATACAGTATTCCGTTTATTGATACGACCTCAATTTCAGTAGAAGAAATAGCCACTTCAATCAGAACTAAACTTTTTAACAATGTGATTTGAGGGTTAAAAATGAAAATAAATGAATCACTGTTTGCTGTTAAAAAGAGAACAGAAGTTAAATCTGAGAGTTTAGTTGATTATTTATATTCAATTTATGAACAAAATTTTAAAACCATTGATCAAATGCTTTTCAGCTCGTTGGAGCATCATACAAGATTTCAATTTTCAAACGAAATACCAAAGTATTTGGTGTTGAGTTCCAGCCATCATGTTCCAGATATTCACGTAGATGTAAATGTTCTATCACCATTTACAGTAGATGTAGAAATGCACTACAGAGACAACGAAGTTCAAAATATAAGGTATTTTTACTAT
>CAZWGB010000032.1:0-15262 GCA_964633465.1 uncultured Woeseiaceae bacterium
TCTTCAGGAAGAAAATTTTTTGGGTGATTAGGCCAATCTTTGAGTGGAATAATGGCGTTATCAATCGCCAACTCTTGATGCATGAAAAAAGGGACAATCGGGGTTATGTCTATTAGCTCAATGTTAAATCGTTGAGCAGCATCGATAAGCCTTGCGTAACCTGGGCCAAAACTCGTACCCCCCGATTCAGGGTTCCCGGGAACAGAGCGTTCTGACAACACTCTACCACCGACTCTATTGTCCGCTTCCAATACGGTGACTTTATAGCCCTCGTCTTGGAGTATTGTAGCCGCATACAAACCTGATAAACCCGCTCCAATGACAACGACATCGGATTTATTTAAAGCTCTGACCGGTTTTGGGTAAAAAGAGGTGATTGCACCTGCCGCTATAGCTTGAAGGATTGATCTTCTTGATCTAGATCTGATCTTAAAGTTTAAATTATCGATGGACGAAACCATACAGCTTACTCTTTGATAGGTAAGGTCTGATTAACTGCCACGTTTTTTAGTTGTTGAATTAATCCACTCGGCCAAGAAATTTCAATCAAATCTATTTCTTCTGCCGATGCCAAACCAAAATGCAATCTCAGGTCATTGGCAGAATTATAGCCGTGAGCACTTGTGTGTTCACGATACTGAGTTAATGAACCTGCAACCATTTTCACTCTTGCCCCATAAGCGTCTCGATTGCTCTCGGTGCCCTCTAATTCTAACTTTATCCAATTATTATCATTGCCTTTGTTTCTCAGTAAATAATTACGGTCCGAAGGAGTAATTTGTTTACCGGCAGAATAAAAGGTTCTGTTGGTAAAGAATAAATCTAAAAAACCGTCATCATCAATATCGGCTGCACCAACTCCACTTCCTATGCCATATCCACTAGCTCTTGCGCGCCAAGTAAGATCTGAAAAAGTTAAATCTCCATTATTTCTGAAGAGTTTATTGACATCAGGCTCAATGGCAATGTAGAACTGCACAAAAATTGGCATCATTTCATTCACATCATTGATCAGTGTATTTTGGAGGCCGCCATTATTGACATAAATATCAATCAATCCATCGTTATCAAAATCTCCCATTGCACAGCCACGAGCGCCTGACTTATGGCTAATGCCTGAAGTCAATGAAATGTCTTTATAACTGAGCTCACCGGTATCTGACAATTGACTAATGTATAAACGGTTTGATTGATCGGCAGTGGGTAAAAAGACGTCCATATCCCCATCATTGTCGATATCTCCTACGCAAGCTCCGTTGGCATTACCCGGGTTTAAAAAGGCTGTTGCTGAAGGCGTCCTAAATGACGGGGTGATATTTTCAAAACTACCGTCACCTTGATTCAGTAGCATAATTTTTCTATCGCCCTCATTGGTCACCAGAAGATCAATAAGGCCATCTTGATTGACATCAGTCCAATTTGGAGAACCCTGTGAGTTGCCTTCAGTGACCATTTCGAGTATCGCTGTACCGGACTCTTCTGTGACGTCAGTAAATGTCCCGTCACCGTTATTCCTAAAGAGTGCGTTATCAATATCATATTCTGCACACTTCCAGTAAAGATCAAGATCACCATCATTATCGTAATCTGCCCAAGCAACTCCTGCCCCTGTGTTCCCTATGCCGCCAATTTCTTGATCTTTTGGGTAGGCTTTCCTAAATAAGTTTGCTTCTCGAGAGACATCTTCAAAATTAGGTTCACCAGTCTCAATTAGCAAATTTTTGTAAAGTGTAGTCGGCACCGGTTCTGACCGATTTGTAGGTGGCATATTGGAGACGACCATATCCATGTCACCATCATTATCATAATCACCCCATGAGGCTCCTCTACCGAGTCCGGTTTTATTATCTACGCCTCTTTCGACAGCAACATCCGTAAATTGGCCATTGCCGTTATTCTCAAAAAGACGATTGCCTTGATTTGTTCCGTGATATTCAGTAACAACATAGATATCAATATCGCCATCATTATCGTAATCCACAAAACTAGGGCCCGTGCTATTTACCCCTTCATCAGCCACGCCTCGAAGATAACTATCATCTTTAAAGCGAATTGGAGAGGATCCAACCCAGACATAATACCCTGAGGTACATATAACAGTGCTTAAAACGATGGTATAGATTATTTTTTTCATGGCTATAAAATATTTGCTCTTTAGGCAAATATCATAGCATCAATCACGGTACCTAATAAGAGCAGAGCCAAATGCATGATTGAAGCAAAAAAAGTTTCTTTGGCCCGCAAAGGAGTCTTCTTAATCATCAGTTGAATACTGTGGTACAGAAAATAAAAACCACCAACAATAGCAAATACTAAATAAACCCAATGCATACCAAAAAAAATTAGGCTCAATGACAACAGCACTAAAGCTAAAGTATGCCAAAATATTGCTTGAACCGTAATGGACTCTGAGGCCACAACTGGCAGCATGGGAATTGAAGCTTTGGCGTAGTCATCTTTACAAAATATAGCTAAGGCCCAAAAATGTGGTGGGGTCCAAAGAAATAAAACAACCGACAGAATTAGTGGGGCTGTGGCAAAGGATGCGCCTGCTGCTGCAGAACCTACCAGTACAGCAAAACTGCCTGCCAAGCCTCCGATAACAATATTCATCCATGTTTTTCTTTTCAGCCAAACTGTATAGACAATTCCATATGTAAATGTACCTGCGAATAAAAATAAAGCTGCTTCAGAATTAGCAACTTGAAAAGTCAAAAATAACGCAGCTAGGCTTAGGGTGAGCAACCAATAATTCCAGATTCTCTTAGGTTCCAAATCTCGAGTTACAAATGGCCTGTTTTTTGTTCTTGACATGACTGCATCGATGTCTCTTTCATACCATTGGTTAAATGCTCCTGCTGTTGATGAACAAAGCAATACTGCAAATGAGACCAGAAAAATATCTAGAGTAGATAAAGATGATGTCGGTGAGACTGCAATTCCTGCCAAGGTACAGGCCATGATTAAAAAACCCAATCTAACTTTAGCAGCTAAATAAATAAGCTTTAAATTCTCAGCAATTGCAGTGGTGATCATGGTTAGTTATTGATAGTAATAATTCCAAACTTAAATCGATCAGTATTATCGACTAAAAAAGATCAAAATTGAAATGAAAACGTTAGATTTTTGAAAACAAAAAAATTATTTTTTCACTCTTGCAGACAACCCCAATTCCTTCAATTGATCGGCTTCGGGTTGGCTGGGCGCATCTGTTAACAAACAATTAGCAGTTTGGGTTTTGGGAAATGCAATAACGTCTCTAATACTATTCGATCCTGTCATCAACATCACCAAACGATCTATCCCGAAAGCTATTCCACCATGAGGAGGACAACCAAATTTTAATGCCTCCAGGAAAAATCCAAATTTTTCTTCTGCCTCTGCTGGAACAATGCCAAGAACTTTAAAGACAGCTTGTTGCATTCTTTGGGAATGAGTTCTAATTGAACCTCCACCAATCTCACTACCGTTGAGAACCAAATCATAACCGCAAGAAAGAACTTCGCCTGGGCTCTGGGTTAACTCCTTTTCAGATGTTAATTTTGGAGATGTAAATGGATGATGCTCTGCAAACCATCTCTTTTCTTTTTCATCCCAATGAAACATCGGAAAATCAGTAACCCACAATGGAAACCAACCAGTTTTTATAAGATTAAAATCCTCTGCAAGTTTTACCCTAAGAGCCCCAAGAGAGGCATTAACAATACTGTTTGTATCAGCACCGAAAAACAAAATATCGCCATCTTCAACGCCAAGCTTCTCTATCAACTTATGTATTGTCGTTTCATCTAAAAACTTCAAAATTGGTGATCGCAGGCCATCAGTACCTTTAGAAGCATCCTCAACTTTAATGTAGGCAAGACCTTTTGCTCCAAATTCACCCACGAAATTGGTATAGTCATCAATCTGTTTTCTCGTAATATCTTGAGCATTTTGTAATTTCAAACAAGCAACTCGGCTGTCTTTATCGTTGGCAGGGCCAGCAAAGACTTTGAACTCAACTTGCCCCACTAAATCACTTACATCAAGCAATTCCATCGATATTGCTAAATTCGGCCTATCTGTTCCAAAACGATTCATTGCATCCACATAGCTTAAACGCGTAAAAGAATCAGGTAGTTCAACAGACAAAACATCTTGAAAGAGATTCCGAATCATCGATTCCATAGTTTGCAGAATCTCTTCTTCATTCACAAAAGACATTTCAACATCAAGTTGTGTGAATTCAGGTTGTCGATCTGCTCGTAAATCTTCATCTCTAAAACAGCGGGCTATTTGGTAATATTTGTCAAAACCAGACATCATCAATAATTGCTTAAACAACTGGGGTGATTGCGGTAGTGCAAAAAAATCGCCTTTTTGAGTCCTGCTGGGTACTAAATAGTCTCGTGCTCCCTCCGGTGTCGCTTTTGTCAATATGGGTGTTTCAATGTCTATGAAATCCTGTGCATCAAGAAAATTCCTCAATGATCGGATGATGTTATGCCTTAGCTTTAGTTTACTCGCTACTTCGTTTCGCCTTAAATCAAGGTAACGATACTTGAGACGTATGTCTTCATTAGCTGGCTCATTATGATGAAAAGGCGGAGTGGCTGAAGTATTCAGAAGAACTAGAGATAAGACTAAGAGTTCAATTTCACCGGTAGGGAGTTCTGGATTTATTGTTCCCTCAGGTCTTCTTCGAATAGTACCTGAAGCTGAGAGAACAAATTCACTCCTTAATTTTTCCGCCTCTGTGAATAGATCCTGATGCTCAGGATCAAACACCAATTGGACCAAACCTGTGGTGTCCCTAAGATCGACAAAAATTACGCCACCATGATCTCTTCTTCGATGGACCCAGCCGGCAACCGTAATTGTCTCATCCACATTGACAACACCTACCTTTCCGCAATAGTGGGTTCTCATTGGTTGCTTAGCGCTCATTTATTGGCAACACAGTCTTATTCTTCAAGATTATTCTTTTCTTTGTCTTCATCGGGGACAACCACTCCAAGTGAAATCACCATTTTTAATGCATCTTCAACATTCATATCCAATTCAATTACATCCTCTTCAGGCACCATTAAAATCAAACCTGAAGTAGGATTTGGGGTGGTTGGGACAAAAACACATACGACATCTTCACCGGTCCTATCTTGTATCTCGCCAAGGTCTTGTGATGTTTGAAAGGAAAGGCTGTACAAGCCTTTTCGGGGATATTCGATCAATAAAACTCTGCTGAAGGATTGTGTTGAGTCAGATAGGATAATTTCAACAAACCGTTTTACTGCTGAATAAATATTACGAACCAGTGGAATGCGTTCTAAAAAAGATTCCCAAAAATCAACAAATCGTTTACCAAAATAATTAGCCGCAATCAGACCCGTGCCTAGCAACACAAGCAACGCCAATAAAATGCCAATACCTGGAACAGTAAATCCAAGTTGATCAGACATCCAACTATCCAAATTTCCAAATAAGTCAATTAGCAGTTTGAGAACGAAGATGGTTGCGCCCAGTGGCACCCAAACTAAAAGACCTGCGACTATAATTGTTCGTAATTTTTTCATTCTATAAAATTTAAAAACTAATGATTACAGTTTACCCAATCAGTGAACCATTTCTCCCATTATATTACGTAATGTCTTTACTTTTTTTATCTTCTGATTTTTTCTTTTTATCAGCGTGTTTTTTAGGGGCTTTTTCATCAGATTTTTTGTCCTTAATCGATTTTTTTTCTTCCTTATTTCCAGCAAGGTTTTTTTGATTGTCTTTCTTAAAATCTGTTTCGTACCAACCCTCCCCTTTTAATCTGAAATTAGGGGCAGAAACCAACTTTATTAATGCATTTTTTTTGCATTCAGGACAAGCACTTAAAGGTTCTTCACTTATGCGTTGAAGAACTTCAAAATAATGGCCACAATTCTGGCATTTGTATTCATAAATAGGCATTTGATTTAGAGTCTATTCCAGTAATGTTTAAAAGTTGAGTATAGTACGACAACGCAAATTAAATAGCTAAAATTTTTAGGTCTGAGGATATTTCAAAGTCTCGATATCTTCTCGATTTATCTGACCGTCAGATAAAGCCTCTAAAATTGAAACAATATCTTCAGGAATTTTAGATCTAACAGCTAACTGCTCATGGGAAACAGGATGACTGAGGATTATCTTGTTTGCATGCAGAGCTTGACGCTTGAACTTTTGTAATTTGCTTTGTAAAGTTTTGCTTGCGCTTTGAGGGATAATCAATCGTCTCCCATATAAAGGATCCCCAAGAAGCGGGTATTTAATATGAGACATGTGTACTCTGATTTGATGCGTTCTTCCAGTATCCAATCTAAGTCCTATGTATGTATGTTGTTTAAATTTTCTGAGAATCCGAAAATGGGTTAGTGCGTGCTTTCCATTCTTTGAGATTGCGAATTTAATACGATTCTTTGTATCCCGAGAAATTTTTGCATCCACTTTACCACCGCTAGTCATGGCTCCAACACAAATTGCCCGGTATTCTCTTAAAATCTTTCTTTGTTCAAGCGCCGAAACCATTTTCGTATATGAATGGCTCGTTTTAGCAACAACAAGAAGACCGCTTGTTTCTTTGTCTAGTCGATGAATTAATCCACCCCTAGGTAAATTTTTCAAGGAAGGCAAATAGTAAAGCAATCCATTTTGCAAAGTACCAGTGAGATTACCGTGGCCTGGATGGACAACAAGCCCACTAGGCTTATCAGCTATTAATAGATCTTCATCTTCGTAAACAATCCCAAAATCTATCTTCTCAGCGACAGTTTCTTGTCGATCTTCGATGATAGGGAAAACTTGTATTTTCTGACCTTTGAACACCTTAGTTTTGGGCTCAGCGGTGTGATTGTCTAATAAAACATTTCCGGAATTTATCCAGTTTTTTATTGTCATGCGTGAAAAATCCTGCAATAAAATAGCGACTACTTTGTCGAATCTTTGATTATTGTTGTCATCATCAACAATTAAATTTATTGCTTTTTGATCCATACAATTCCCCTAAGTTGAAATATTTTCACAAATATTTACGTTATAATTCCACATTACTTTTTTAACATAAACAGATAATCCAAACTAAGCGATAGTTATTCTATGGAAGGAAACTCAAAAAATATATGGATAGCAGTTATTGGACTCGTCATTTTGTTGGGTTGCAGTGGTCAAGAAGAAAGAGATGGTCGCTCAACTGCAGAAGTCGTTTATCAGAAAGCAAAAAATTCTATGGAAGGTGGCAGCTATAGAAACGCAGCCAACTATCTTGAGATACTTGTTTCCTCATTCCCTTTTAGTAACCAATCAAAACAAGCACAACTTGATTTAATTTATGCGTACTACAGAAGTGGAGATTTTGAATCAGCTGTTGATGAAGCAAGGCAGTTTGAAAAGGAAAATCCCACCCATCCGAGAGTAGATTACGCCCTGTATATGAGGGGTTTGTCACTTTTTGAAGGGCAGCATAAATTTTATCATGATTTCTTTAATGTCGATTTAACTAAAAGACCTCCAGCAAAAACGGAAGAATCATTTTCTGTATTTGCACAGTTAATTCGGAGATACCCAAATAGTATTTATGTGGAAGATGCCAAACAAAGAATGACTTTTTTAAGGAATAGACTTGCCAAATATGAAAATCATGTAGCCAGTCATTACATGGAAAGGGGTGCCTATGTAGCAGCAATCAACCGAGCTAAATACTCAATTGAACAATATAACGGAGCTCCTGCTACGATTGAATCCCTGAGAATAATAGCTCAATCCTATGAGAAACTAGGGATGACAGATTTGGCAGATACTGCGGGAGAGATTTACCTTGCTAATATTGATCAAGATATCTCTGAAACAACCTCTTTGGAAGAGAAAAAACCTTGGTATAAATTCTGGTAATTTTAGTCTGTTTACAACTAAATTTATCAGGCTATTAATGTTTGCATAGTCTCACCAATGAGGGCTGGAGACTCAACGGTATTCACTCCAGCTTTTCTGAACGCTTCATATTTTCCTTCCGCAGTTCCTTCCTTACCACTCACAATTGCACCTGCATGCCCCATTCTTTTTCCAGATGGAGCTGAAATACCTGCGATGTATGCAACAACTGGCTTTGTTATGTTTTCTTTAATAAATTCAGCTGCTTTTTCCTCATCAGAACCACCAATTTCTCCTACTAATACAATCCCTTGAGTCTGATCATCAGATTCAAACAACTCAAGACAGTCTATAAAATTAAGCCCCTTAATTGGATCGCCTCCAATGCCTACACAAGTACTTTGTCCCAAGCCATTTTTGCTGGTTTGATAAACTGCTTCATATGTTAGAGTGCCAGACCTTGAAATAATTCCTATTGACCCTTGTTGATGAATAAAAGCAGGCATAATACCTATCTTGGTTTCTTCTGGCGTAATAATACCCGGACAATTGGGACCAATTAATTTGGAATTAGAATTCTTAATCTTGCTCTTCACATTAATCATATCTTGGACCGGTATGCCTTCAGTAATACAAACAATGAGCTCAATCTTTGCATCCACAGCTGCAACAATGGCTTCTGCTGCATATGGTGCTGGAACAAAAATAACACTGACATCAGCACCAGTTTCTCTTTTAGCCTCCCTGACAGTATCAAACACAGGAACACCTAGATGTTCCTGCTTACCTTTACCTGGTGTTACACCCCCAACAATTTTTGTTCCATATTGAATACACTGATTTGCATGGAAGGTTCCTTGTTTGCCAGTAATGCCTTGGCAAATAATTTTAGAATTGCTATTAACCAATATACTCAACTTGATTCCTTGTAATTTGCTGCAGACTTAACCACTTTTTCTGCCGCATCAGATAAATCGTCGGCGGAAATGATATCGAGCCCTGATTCAATTAACTTTGCTTTCCCAGATTGAACATTAGTGCCTTCCAATCTCACTACGATTGGAATTGATGAATCAGTCGTTTTTACTGCATCTATAATCCCTTCTGCAATAACATCACACCTAACAATACCACCAAAAATATTCACTAAAATAGCTCTCACATTTCGATTCTCCAGAATTAATTCAAAAGCAGCTGTAACTCTCGCTGTAGTCGCATCTCCCCCTACATCTAGAAAATTAGCAGGCTCACCTCCATGAATCTTAATGAGGTCCATGGTTGCCATGGCTAATCCGGCTCCATTAACCATGCAAGCAATATCTCCGCTAAGAGCCACATAACTTAGGCCATGCTCAGATGCCCTGAGCTCTATATCATTTTCTTGACTAGAGTCTTTGAGCAAGACCAATTCTGAGTGTCGGAAAAGAGAATTATCTTCGACAACAATTTTTGCATCTAAAGCAACGAAAGTATGGTTTTGATCAACAATGAGTGGGTTGATTTCGACTTGACTGGCATCAGTATCTCTCGCAAGAAGAAAGATTTTTTTCATTATAGCTATAAACTGTTCTTTCAAATTAACATCTAAATTCAACTTCTCTGCCATCAAACTCAGTTGATTAGAATCAATCCCGATAACTGGGTCTACGGTGTACTTTATGATCTTTTCAGGAGTATTTTCTGCAACTGTTTCAATATCAACTCCGCCTTCGGAAGAGGCAATAAAAGTCCAAGATTCCTTGGTTCTATCTATCACCAAGCTTAGATAAAATTCAAGCTCGATCTGTGTTCCACTCTCAATATAAACGAGATTAATTGGAAGACCCATCTGGTCAGTTTGTTTAGTAGTTAATCTGGACCCCAACATTTTGGATGCAATTAATTCAACATCATCTAAGCTATTTGCCAACTTAACACCACCTGCCTTGCCGCGACCGCCTGCATGAACTTGAGCTTTTACAACCCATTGATCTCCTTGCAATTGCTTTGCGACTTTACGTGCTTGTTCAGAACTATCTGCTACCATACCTTGAAGAACAGGGATACCCGCATCTGAGAAAAGCTCCTTTGATTGATACTCGTGTAAATTCATTTGAATGTATAAATATAATTATTAGACAAAAGTATGAGACTTATAAAACTAAGTACAGTATTTTGATCTAAACTATGAGTTAATTAAACCCCTTGCAACGATTTTTCTAAAATGAATAGATCATTCAAAATTGGCCTTACAGGTGGAATTGCCTCAGGTAAAACTACAGTTGCAAATCTATTTTCTGATTTGGGGATCAAAATTATAGACGCAGATGAGATTGCTCATTCTATAACTTCTAAACAAGGATCTGCTTACAACAAAATTGTTAAGCATTTTGGAGAAGATGTAATTGGAAATGACAAAGAGCTTGATAGAAAAAAACTCAGAACAATGATTTTCAACAACTCTGAGTTAAAAAGAGATTTGGAACAAATCATTCATCCAGAAGTCCATGCAATAATTAATCAGAAAATAAATGCGTCACAAGAACCCTATCAAATTATAGTAATCCCATTATTAATTGAAACAGGCTACCAAAATTTTGTAGACAGAGTTTTAATAGTTGATTGCTCAATGGAGACTCAATTAGCAAGACTAATAAACCGTGATGATGAGACAAAGAAAAATGCCAAAAAAATTATTGCCAATCAAATTGAAAGAAGTGAAAGGTTAAAATTTGCAGACGATATCATCGAAAATGAAAGACAGACATCTATCAATGTTCTGAAAAAAAAGATTCTACAACTACATAAAACTTATTTAGAGTTGCCTAAAAAGAGTTTAATTTGATGCCAAAATTAAAACATATAATAATGATTATAAATCAAGATTCAGCCTAGTAGATGTCAGAACATATATATGAACTTCCACTTAATGAACGACTTAGAACTTTCATGCGCGTTGAGTTTCTTTATAAAAGACTTCAATACAGTCTGGAGAAAGATGATACATGGGCAATAAGATCATCAGTAAATACACTTTTAGAAATATATTCGATCCTTTCGAGGACAGATGTTAGACGTGAAGTTCTTTTTGATCTTGACCGGTATATCTTCCAAATGACAAAGTATCAAGGTTCTTCAATGGTCAATAAGGAAAGGGCAAAAGAAATTAATTTACAATTGGAAAGTTTAAAAAACGATGTTGATCAAGTTGGCACAGGTTATTTAGGCCAAATTAGAGATATAGAGTTTGTAGGCAGTCTGCTTCATCGCCACACTTTACCAGGAGGAAGAGCTGAATTTGACATGCCGAAATATAAATTCTGGCTTGATTCAAGCCCAACTAGAACTCGAAGTGACTTGAAAAAATGGGTGGGGGTAATCAAGCCTGTTTGCGATAGTATTGATCAAATACTTTGGTTGTTAAGAGAAAGTTCAGAAGCGATTTCGACTGTTGCTATCAGTGGCTTATACAATCATCAGGTCGAAAGAAACTCTCAAATCTCTTTGGTTAGAATTTTTTTGAGTAAAAACAATGTTTTTCCGGAAATTAGTGGGGGAAAACACCTTATTTCCATACGGTTCTTGAATTGGTCAAAAACCGATGAAAAAACAAATCAAGATAACAAAAATATACGTTTTAAAATTTCTTTATGTTGATTACAATGCTGCAGCAAGCTTTTCAACTAATGACTGATCTGCAGGCAGGATTTCGATTTCCTTCAATTGATCAGTAGCACACCACATTAATTCCTGCCCTTCTAAGCCAGCAGGATTGCCGACGTAATCTATGATTTTAAATGGCATTAACAAAACATCATATTGATCGTATTGATAGCTAATTGATTCCATTTTCTTGCTTCTTCCAATTTCTATTCCTAACTCTTCCTGAAATTCTCTAAATAAAGCCTCTTCAGGAGTTTCATCAGGCTTAATTTTACCTCCAGGGAATTCCCAGTAACCCTTTAGATTTTTGCCTTTCATTCTTTTACCAAGGAGTACTTCATTTCTAGTATTTCTTAGAATACCAATAGCAATACTCAACAATTTTCTTTTATGATTCAACTACAATGAAATGACTTTATTGCTGGATAGCCCCATGACATTTTTTATATTTCTTGCCTGAGCCGCAAGGGCAAGGTTCATTGCGTCCAATTTTCTTGTCTATTCTTACATAAGGTCTCTTGGCTGCTTCATTTAGAGCATCAGATGAATTGGGTGAAGAGGTCTCAAAAGTATTTGAATCTCTATGTTTTAACTCAACCTCACTCATATCTGGGGTCTGTTGATTAAGAGTATCTGCATCTTCTTCGCCTCTGAATCGAGCTCTGGCTAAAATACTTATAACCCCGCTTTTCAGTTGGTCCATCATGTATGAAAACATATCGAAAGACTCTCTTTTGTATTCTTGCTTGGGATTTTTCTGAGCATACCCTCTTAAGTGTATTCCCTGTCTCAAATAGTCCATTCCGCCTAGATGTTCTCTCCAATGAAAATCAAGCTGCTGTAACATAACTGCTTTTTCTATCTCTCTCATTGGTTTTGTTCCGATCGCCTGCTCTTTTGAATCATAATGCCTTTTGTATTCATTAAGTATGGTCTTCCAGATCTGCTCCTCTCCCAAAGAATCATCTTGATTAACAAGATTTTCGATATCCATTTCAATAGTAAATTCACTGTTAATTGCTTTACTCAAGCCTTCTAAATCCCACTGATCTTCAGGTATATCAGAGTTGATATACTGCTTTGTCATCTCTTGTATGACTTCCTCACTAATACCAGATAAAACATCACTGATGTTTTCTGAGGACAAGATGTCATTTCTCAATTGATAAATAACTGATCTCTGATCATTGGCAACATCATCGTATTCGAGTAGCGTTTTTCTTATATCAAAATTATGTGCTTCCACCTTCCTCTGTGCACGTTCAATTTGTTTAGTTAATAGTTTGCTCTCTACGGCTTCACCTTCTTCCATTCCAACTCTGGATAACATAGCTTGAGTTTTTTCTGGATCTCCGAAAATTCTTAGCAAGTCATCTTCCAAAGACAGATAAAACCGACTGGAGCCGGGGTCTCCCTGTCTACCTGAACGACCTCTTAATTGATTATCGATTCGTCTGGATTCATGGCGCTCAGTTCCAATGATATGCAACCCTCCCTGCTGAATGACTTCATCATGATTCTCTTGCCATACCGATTTGAGACGTTGATGCTCAGTGTCATCTATTTCATCGCCTACAATTTTTAATTCTGATTCTAAATTTCCACCCAAAACGATGTCTGTTCCTCTGCCTGCCATATTTGTGGCAATGGTAACAGAACCAGTTTTACCAGCC
Source organism: uncultured Woeseiaceae bacterium (assembly GCA_964633465.1). Taxonomy (GTDB): domain Bacteria; phylum Pseudomonadota; class Gammaproteobacteria; order Steroidobacterales; family UBA11654; genus DTSX01. Next base: position 13,185 of record CAZWGB010000032.1, read on the forward strand.
TGAGCTATAATCAACGATTCTTTTTCGTGCTCCTTAGCATTTAAAACCTGATGTTTTATCTTCTCTTGGTTCAATAATTTGGATATGTATTCTGTATTTTCTATTGAAGCAGTTCCCACAAGGATAGGTTGTCCCTTAGACTGACGTTTTTTGATATCTTCAATAATATTTTTAAATTTATCTTTTTTATTTAGATAAACTAAGTCAGGGTCGTCTTGGCGAATCATTATTTCATGTGTTGGAATGGCAACAACTTCCAATCCATAAATCTGCTGAAATTCGAAAGCTTCAGTATCTGCTGTTCCCGTCATACCAGATAATTTGTTATAGAGTCGAAAATAGTTCTGAAAAGTAATGGATGCGACTGTTTGATTTTCCTCCTTTACCACCAAACCTTCTTTTGCTTCTACAGCTTGATGTAATCCATCTGACCATCGTCTTCCTGACATTGTTCTGCCTGTGAATTCATCCACAATAACAACATCATTATTTTGAACGATGTAATCGACATCTTTTTTATACAAGGCGTGGGCCCTCAGTGCTGCTGTGATGTGATGCATGAGTCTAATATTAGCGGGATCGTATAAGCTTTCTCCCTCTCCTAGAACTCTGAATTCAGTTAAAATTTGTTCGACATTATTGTGGCCATCTTCAGTTAGGAAAACTTGTTTAGTTTTCTCATCAACCGTGTAATCACCAGCCTCAGTTTCATCTATTACTGGTTTTAGTCTTGGAACAATTTGGTTCATTTTGACATAAAGCTCGGTTCCTTGATCAGCCTGGCCTGAGATAATTAAAGGAGTCCTAGCCTCATCAATCAAAATAGAGTCAACTTCGTCGACGATCGCAAAATTGAGTTGTTTTTGCATCTGACTCTCTTCGTCAAAAGCCAGATTGTCTCTGAGATAATCAAAGCCAAATTCATTATTTGTGCCATAAGTAATGTCGCACTGATATGCCTGTCTTTTCTCAGACTGTGTCTGACTGCTATTTATACAACCAACAGATAGATCCAGAAAATCATAAATTGGACCCATCCACTCAGCATCACGTCCTGCCAAGTACTCATTGACAGTGACAATATGAACGCCGACCCCAGTAAGAGCATTGAGATAAGCAGGTAAAGTAGAGACAAGTGTTTTACCTTCACCGGTTTTCATTTCCGCAATTTTCCCATAATGAAGAACCAAACCTCCTACTAGCTGGACGTCAAAATGCCTTAGTCCTATGGTCCTAACAGAAGCTTCTCTTACAACAGCAAAAGCTTTTGGTAAAAGCTCCTCCAAATTTGGACTATCAAGGTATTCTGATTTAAACTCTTCAGTTTTTAATTGAAGATCGCAATCTGACAAACTTTGCATTTCAGATTCAAGTGCATTGATTTGTGACACGATTTTTGAATAATCGCTTAAAAGTCTATCATTCCTACTACCAAATATTTTTGTGAAAAATCCTTTCAAAATCAGCCCCTCAACTAAGTTAGATAATTTGGAGGTAAGTCATAGCAATTTTGATAATACTCATGATTCTACTCTACTGTTATTATACCCTCATGGATAAGAAATTTATGCCATCTAACTACACTCTTCAAGATTGTGCACAGTAATAAACTAAAACATATTTCCGAAATCATTAATGCGAGTTATTCGAATCTTGACAGATTATCAGAAACTGCCCAAGAGAAATCTTCACTCTCTAAACACCTGAAAAAAAATCTTAAGAACTTTGGTCGGTATATAGTTTCTGCATATATTAATAACTCTGGCATATTAGTTATTAAGACAAGCTCACCTGAGTTTGCTGCAAGACTTAGGTATGAAGAAAGAGAAATAAGAGATTTGTGCAAAAAATTTGGAAATGTGCCTATAAAAATAAAGATTAGCTCGAAATAAAAATCAAGTACTTCCCAAAGTTGATGTCCAATATGAGATAGGAATATCGTTTATCTCTGACTCTTTGATCTCTTCCCAAGCTGTTTGATCTCTATACAACTTAAGGATTAATTTGTTGTTTAATTCATTAATGATGTAATTAAATATGATTTTGATGGGCATTATACCTTAATGAAGTTTACATCA
>CAZWGB010000033.1:0-14716 GCA_964633465.1 uncultured Woeseiaceae bacterium
GAGCTTGGTCTGTTCTTAATTCGTGCAATCAATACGTCAACGGGTGCTTGTAAATAAATAACCAAATCTGGATTAGGGGGATCTATTTGCAATGATTTTTTGACCTGTTTGTAAAGATTCAACTCCTCAGTGTTTAGATTCAATTCTGAAAAAATAGAATCTTTCTCAAACAGAAAATCGGCTATGCTTATGTCTGAGAAAAGGTCTTCCTGATTAATGCTCTCCATTTGCTTCGCTCTTTGAAACAAGAAAGATAGTTCTGTGGGTAGGGCGTTTGATTTAGGGTCAAGATAAAAATTCTCTAAAAAAGGATTATTTTCAGGCTCTTCTAATATTAATTTTCCACCAACATGATCTGCTAGTCTTTGAGCTAGGCTTGTTTTACCAACGCCCACTGGACCTTCGATTGCAACAAATCTTGATTCAAGTTTTAGTGGTACAACCTTTGCCATAACCTTTATATTAGCAAAATATTTAAAGTTCTAGTTTCATTTATATTTGAATCGTCTATTTTTTTACCAAAAACTGACATCATTCAAAAAGACTACGTACAATTCTCAGTTTGGAGTTGTATTGATGGGTTATACAAATAATTGATTATACTTTTATAATACCTCAACGCTCCCTTCGTCTAGTGGTTAGGACGCTGCCCTCTCAAGGCGGAAACAGGGGTTCAACTCCCCTAGGGAGCGCCAGATAAGGTTGGTTGTTGTTCGCTTCCTAATCTACCAAAAAATGTCATGCGTGCCTCCTCAGACAACTCGATACCAGGCTTAGCATTGTAGGCAAGGACAGCCAATATACGAGTCTTCTCCCCTATTACCGGGGTTACACGGTGAATGGATTCCTGACCACGAAACAACACCAAGGTACCTGGTTCCATTCTGAGATTTTGTGGTTCACACTTGCCATCGAGTACTTGTCGAGCGCTTTCAAAGCCGAGGTCACCTTTTGAGGTGTAACGCATGTTACGTAGGTACTGAAAATCACCACCCTTGTCTGCTTGCTGAAGTAACAGGGTTATCGCAAAGGATGAATTATCAAAATGCCATGCCAATTCCTGTTCTGTACTCGCATAATGAATATTGATCGACGATAGGCTATCCGCATACTCGTAGAGAGCATCTTCGTCAAGAACAGCGCATAAAAAATTTCGGAATTCTAAAGAATTATAAAGAATTCTGAGTAATGATTCAGTTGGCACTTGGTCATCAGTAATACAACCTTTAGAGGATTTTAGATTCCGATTTCGTGGATGATTGTCTGTGTAATTAGTATCTTGGGTCGTTAGGTAAACATTGTGTTCCTGGATGCAATAATACGCAAGATATTGATTAAGCAGAGCCTCTTTACGGATCAACTTTACAGCCTGGGGTCTTAAAAAATTTTTGAGTATTAGACAACCTTTGTTCTCCAATGTACCTTTGCAATCAGATCGAAACTCAGTCTCAGCTAATGCAAACTGCTTAAGATTGACAATATCCTTTAAACAAGTTTCCATGCTAAACGAGATGATCCTTCGTTACTTTTTTTCGAACAGAGACAAAGTCTCTTTAACCTCGGGAGGAGCCTCTAGACCAAAGTGCTCATAAGCTTGAAATGAAGCTGTTCGCCCTCTAGATGTTCGTAACAAAAACCCTCTTTGAATTAAAAAAGGCTCAATAATATCTTCCAATGTTCCTCGTTCCTCACCAATTGCTGCAGCAATGGCGTTTATGCCGACAGGTCCACCACCAAATGTTTCAATAATTGCTAATAAAAATTTTCTATCCAAAAGGTCAAATCCATTTTCATCTACTTTCATCAATTCCATTGCATCGGTCGCTACCTGCTGATCAATTCTTCCCTCTGCCCTAACCTCTGCAAAATCTCTTGTACGACGTAATAATCGGTTGGCTATCCTTGGTGTTCCTCTGGCTCTGGTAGCAATTTGTTGTGCTCCCATGTCATCAATATCGATATTAAGAATCCCGGAAGAACGTTTTACAATGGTGCTTAACTCATCAAAATTATAAAATTCCAGACGCTGAGAAATTCCAAAGCGGTCTCTAAGTGGTGATGTAAGTGACCCCGCACGTGTCGTTGCTCCAATCAATGTAAATGGAGTAAGGTCCAATCTTATTGATCTTGCTGAAGGACCTTCACCTATGACTATATCAAGCTGATAGTCTTCCAATGCAGGATAGAGAACTTCTTCTACTACGGGACTTAATCGATGGATTTCATCAACAAAGAGAACATCCCGTTCTTCCAAATTAGTCAATATGGCAGCGAGATCTCCAGGTCTCTCCAGTGCTGGTCCTGAGGTGTGTTTTAAATTGACATCCAATTCATTGGCTATCACATGTGCCAAAGTCGTTTTTCCCAATCCAGGTGGGCCAAATATTAAAACGTGGTCAAGTGATTCTTCTCTGTTTTTTGCAGCGCTGATGAAAATATCCATCTGTTCTTTCACTGGTTGTTGGCCTACATATTCAATCAGATCCTTTGGTCTGAGCATTCGGTCAATTGACTCTTCTTTGTCACCTATCTCAGTTGAAATTATGCTATCGGTATCTGGCATTGCTCTTAATTATTTATTTAAAGACTGTAAAGCTTGTTTTAAAAGTTGCTCTACAGTTAATCCATTAGAGTCAATTCCATCTAAGATTTTTCTTGCTTCGACACTTTTATAGCCCAGAGATGTCAAAGCATTATGAGCCTCTTGAATCATCTGTAAATCCTTGGATTCAATAGTGCCTTCTTTGGCTGAACCCCCTATCTGATCTAGCTTATCCTTCATTTCAACCAATAGACGCTCTGCCGTTTTTTTGCCAATTCCAGGTAGATGAACCAAGGTATCCACATCTTGAATTTGAACACACCTGATAAAACCCTCAACGTTTATTCCAGATAATATCGTGAGGGCAAGTTTTGCACCAACACCACTTATTCTTATCAGGGCTCGAAATAACATTCGTTCATCCTCAGTTATAAAACCATACAAAGTATGTTGGTCTTCCCTGACTATTAAATGAGTCAATAATTGAACAGTTTGATTAATTGCTGGAAGCTTAAAGCTGGTAGACAAGGGAATATGAACTTCATAACCGATACCTTTAACCTCTAGAAGAACCTCAGACGGCTTCTTATTTATTATCAAACCATTGAGAGAGCCAATCATCGATCTAAAGGTTTCATTGTTTTTTCCATTTCATAACTATGAGCATGGCAGATTGCTATTGCAAGTGCATCCGACTCATCAAGTCTAAGCTCCCTATTTTTTATACCAAGGATGATTTTGGCCATATATTGAACCTGCTCTTTTTCCGCGGAGCCCTTGCCAACAACTGCCTGTTTGACCTCTCTGGCTGCGTATTCATAAACCGTCAACCCACTTTTAAATGTACCGCAGATTGCAGCTGCCTTTGCTTGACCCAACTTAAGTGCACTATCTGCATTGCGATGCATAAAAACATTTTCAATGGCTACCACATCAGGTTGGTATTCTTGCATCAAGTTTTCAATTTCCTTAAAGATAATATGAAGTCTTTTATGAAACTCCTTTTCTTTTGTCACAATGACGCCACTTCCTACATAAGTGGACTTGTTCCCTTGGGTCTCGATGATCCCATAGCCGGTTACTCTGGACCCAGGATCTATGCCAAATATTATCATCTGTATTTATTCTATCTTATTGTTTTTAAATTGTTTTTTAACCAATACTATCCAAAACTTCATCAGGTATTTCTGCATTTGAATGGACCGCCTGAACATCATCCAGATCTTCAAGGACATCTAAAAGTTTTAACATTGATTCAGCATGTTTAACATCCATAGAAACGCTGACCGATGCCCTCAATGTGATTTCTGCAATGTCAGGATTAATTCCTTCTGCAATTAGAGATTCTTTAACATTCATGAAATCTGTAGGGCTAGTAATAATATCAATTGATCCATCGTCATTAGATTCTAGATCTTCTGCACCAGAATCAATTGCGATCTCCATTGTTTCATTTTTGTTATTGACTTCAGGAATTGTCATCAACCCTACTTTCTCAAAAAGATATGAAACAGATCCATCAGATCCAAGATTGCCACCAAATTTAGATAAAGCATGTCTAACTTCTGCAACAGTTCGATTACGATTATCAGTCATACATTCAATAAATATGGCTGCGCCACCAGGACCATAACCTTCATAGGTAACTTCTTCAAAATTGAATCCTTCACCATCTCCAGACCCCCTTGAGACAGCCCGATCTATATTTTCCTTAGGCATACTCTGGGATTTTGCTTTATCTATTGCTGCCCTTAGTCTTGGGTTAGCACTTGGGTCGTTACCGAGTTTCGCGGCAACTGTAACTTCTCGAATCAACTTAGAAAAGAGCTTACCTCGTTTTTTGTCTTGTCTGCCTTTTCTATGTTGAATATTAGCCCATTTACTGTGTCCTGCCATGTTATTCTAAGATGTAATGTTTGTAATTTGTTATATGTTTATCAATTTATCTACATAATAAACCATTGCATTAGATGGATCATACCAAAACTATCTGAATGTAATATCTATAGTAATCAATCAATGAATTAGAGCTAATTTCTGGATTAAAATATAAAGGCATATATTTAATGTATTGTATTATGTTTTATATATATAGTGTTGTTTTTTAATATATTTTTAATTATAACTTTTATTTATATAAAACGCTTTTTTGGTAGTTTTTTTGTCGTTTTTTTTATCTTAGTTAAAACACTCTAGCGTTTTTAAAAAAAGATCTCAAAACAAAGAAAAGTAAAGGATTGGTAAATATTGATAAGTAAAATTAGTTGCAACGAATGTAAATTTAAAAAATTGTCATTTAAACAACAAAATTGCTAAATTTCTTTTAACTTTTAAGAGCAATATCCCACTGAAACACTTGAAAATGACTAAAAAGAACTTAATTTATTACTGTCCCCTACTCCAGAACCCTAATAAACTAAGGTTTTTTTCCGTTTTTAAGCATGTCTTTTATGCCCACTAACTTCCAAGAAAGCATAAATCACTTCTTATTTTCATCAAAACGTCCTGAAAACCCTTAGTTACCTAAACTAATTGCTTGCTTGATAAGAAAATTTTCTGCTAATCTCGGCTGAGATTTGCAATTGAATCAATTATTTCTCCATAACTTTCATAAAACTCTTCCGAATATCCATCATCGAGTGTAAGTGGAGATGCTATATCCACGGATAAGTCCAATAAATTGTTATCTATGTAAAATTGCAAAAGGTTAACCAAGCGATCAACATCCTTGATTTTATTGTAACGATTGAATAACCCCCAATCTTGTACTGAGCCCGATGTTGGATAATATTTCGTTATTCTTGTAAAGATAATATCATTCTTTCGATCAACAAAAATATACTGACCCCATTTACCGCTGGCATTAAAAATACTTCCTTCCTCATCATTCTTTGATACCCACCAATGTAAAGAGTACCCCCTTTCGGTATCAGTCCACCACTGTGGGGTTACATCCCATACTTGGGTGAAAGTTTCATCAACAAAATCTTTTGAAATAATTTCTTCACCATCCCAGTTGCCATTTCGAGAGAAAAGGAGTCCAAATTTTGAGAAATCTCTTGCCGACATATCTATGCAACAGTAGGTCAGAACATTACCTGCACCATCTTTCCATAAGGTCGATTCGTTAATACCAATTCTGCTAAAAATCCTCTCCACCAAAAGTTCATCAGCCCTCTTGCCTGTTACCTTTTGTAGAATATCTCCGAGCAACATTGAGTTGATATTGTTGTACTCAAAGAGAGTTCCAGGTTCTTTTTCCATCCCAATTTGTTGGGCGTAATCAAGCTGGTCATATAGAAAAAACATATTCTCATGCTGATTCTCAGGGTATTCAAGACCACTGGACATGATTAGCAGATCCCTTATAGTGACTTCAGACCTCCCATTATTAAAGTAATCAAGATAGAGTCCTACTTTGTCATCAAGACTGTTAATCTCACCACGATTAATTGAAATACCTACAAGAGCAGCATAAAAACTTTTAGCCATAGACCATGATGTGCCAAAGGAAGAGGCATCAAATTCTTCTGCGTATCTTTCGCCAATTAGATATCCGTCCTTAATGAGCACCACCGCTTGAGTGGCAGAATCCGCGAAAGAGAGATCAAAAAGTGCTTTCACTTTTTTCTCAGAAACATTGACTTCACTTGGATTTTTTTGTGTCCAGTCACCATCTGGAAATTCCAAAGATTCCGCAAACGAATTTTGAACAATAAAAAACAACAAATAGACAACCAAAAAGTGGGCTTGATTTTTAAGTGGGAACGTCATGCTTTCCTCGCGATTTAAATAAGAGATTTCTGCGTACCTTATAACAAATTATGCTTCAGCAAATCAACATATTCTTCCATATTCATCATCCTTGATCCCTTAATCAATATTACGCTTTTTTGATCAAGCAAATCAGACAGCAAAGATAAAGGGAAATCCTCAGTTTTGTGAAGAACGTGAATTTTTTCAAATTGAGATCTCTTGTTTTTCTGTTTTGCTTTAGAAATGAGATTTGTGAATTTTTCGCCCTTTACAAAAATTGCCTTAAGATTAGGCAAACTTATGGCTTGCTGCAGAACCTTGGCATGCTCAGCCTCAGAATATTGACCCAATTCAAGCATGTCACCCATAATCAAAAGCTTGTTTTTAGGGTACGAGCCATTAGTTGCAAGATCATTGATTGCTGAAGTGAAAGATTCAGGATTGGCATTGTAGGTGTCATTAATCAATACATGTTGACCTATAAGTTCAATGAAATATCTATTTGGCAATAGGGTTTTAAATTCACACATTCTTTTAATCGATTCTGAGTATTGAACACCAAGTTCCCTGGCTGCCAATATAGCTAACAATGCATTGTGACAATTGTGCCTTGGACCAAGATTCATTTTCTTAGGGGATTGGAAACGTTTGGAACTAGAGCTCAAAGTCTGCTGGAAAGACAAGTCGAAAAATCCTGGTAAGCTATCCTCTTCCTGACCTGAGACAACTGTGCAGTTCCAATTCTCAGTTAATGCTTTAGTCTCTGAATCTCGTTCTAGGTTATGGTGGACATTAACACGAAAGGTCTGATTCATTTCCATAAGCTTATCAGATGTGCCCCAGTCTTCAAAAGCACCATCAATGAAAGATCCTCCCACTGTGAGACCATCCAACAACTTCGTTTTAGTCTTGATGATATTGGTTTGATTCTCAAAAATTTCGATATGGCTGTTATTGATATTAGTTATGGCAAGAACGTCGAATTTTAAATACTCGCTGATTAAATCAAAATCTCCTAATTTCCTCGCGCCGCATTCAAGAACTAGGAACCTGGTCTCAGCTTTCAGCCTGAGGACAGTAAATGGAATTCCAAATTGATTGTTCTCGTTATCTTTGGTTGTAATTGATTCATCATTATCAAGAATATGTGCCACCATTTCTTTGAGGGTGGTTTTACCGTTGCTGCCTGTAATTGCTAGGGTTTCTGGATTGACTTGTTGTTGCTGATGCCTAGCCATCTTTAGTAATGCTAGGTAAGTATCCTCTACAACTATGCCACTATGGTTGATGATTTCTTTAGTAGATATGTAAGCTCGAGCTCCAGCCTCTATAGCGGTTTCACAAAAATCATTGCCATCGTATTTCTCTCCAAGCAAGGCCAAGAATAATGAATCCTGATTAATTCTTCTGGAATCTGTGGTTATGTATTGAAATTGCTTGTTTTCCCCAGTCAGATTACCCCCAATAATTTTTGCTAGGGAAGCTAAATCATTTACATCTATTAATTCAAACAATTTTAATCTCTTATGAACTTTTTTGGTGCCCCGGAGAGGATTCGAACCTCTGACCCCCGGATTAGGAATCCGATGCTCTATCCTGCTGAGCTACCGAGGCTTGGGAAAATTATAACACTAATCTTTCTGGGCTTAATTTGGTATCTTTGAAGCATGGGTCGAGACATACACTCACATCTAATTGAAGTTAGCAAAAAGCATTGTAAGCCTCTGCAAAAACTACTCCAAAAAAACGGAGTAATTGAAATCAACGTACCTAAGAATTTTCCTCTCTTTGATTGTTTAACTCAAACTGTAATTGAACAACAACTTGCTTATGCGGCAACAAAAACCATATGGCAACGATTAAATAAGGCAGCAGCATCAGCCGATCAAACACTATTCCAATTCTGCAATCAAAACAACCGAGCAACTCTTAAAAAAATTGGCTTGTCTGGAAATAAAATCAAAGCAATTTTGGGTGCCAGATCAGCAATAAAAAGTGGTGATCTCAATGCTGATGATTTATCAGTTATGAATTATGAAAAACTCCATAAAACTATTACTTCACTCTGGGGTTTTGGCAGTTGGTCAGTCGATATGATTGCAATTTTTTATTATGGGATGACTAATATCTGGTCTGATCAGGACTTGATATTAAATCGAGGAATTAAATCTCTCTGTGAAGAAACTGACTTGAGACCAGAAGATCTCTTGCAGTTAGTTAACCCCTATCAGTCTTATTTGGCTCTTCATATCTGGAGATACAAAGACTGAAAATCAAGTGGTCTAAGATTTAGTAAAAACAAGAGAGGCGTTTGTCCCTCCAAAGCCAAAACTATTAGACATTACAGTATTCAAACCAATGTCCTCTTCCATGACTGTTACAATTGGAACGCCCTCTGCACCTTCATCAAGATTTTCAATATTTGCAGAAGCTGCAATAAAGTCTGAATCAAGCATTAAAAGTGTGTAAATCGCTTCATGGACACCAGCAACTCCTAATGAATGTCCTGTAAGAGATTTCGTTGAAGTAAGTTTAGGTATATCCTCACCAAAAGTTTCCTTAATCGCTTCAAGCTCTCTGATATCACCAACAGGCGTGCTTGTCCCATGAGTATTTAAATAATCAACTTTACCAATATTTTGCATGGACTGTTGCATACATCTAACAGCTCCTTCCCCAGAGGGTTGAACCATATCAAAGCCATCCGAAGTTGCTCCATAACCAACAAGCTCAGCATAAATTTTTGCACCCCTTGAAAGGGCATGTTCGTATTCTTCAACCACCACAACACCACCTCCGCCAGAAATAACAAAGCCGTCTCTATCACTATCAAAGGGCCTTGAAGCACATTCAGGAGTTTCATTGTAATTTGATGACAAAGCCTTCATCCCATCAAAGAATGAAGCTAAAACCCAATGGACTTCGTCACCAGCACCTGCAAAAACAATATCTTGTTTATCAAATTGAATTAACTCAGCAGCATTTCCTATGCAATGAGCACTCGTTGCACATGCTGAGCTGATGGAATAATTAATCCCCTTAATTTTAAAGGCTGTACCTAAGACACCAGAGTTACCGCTGGCCATTGATCGAGTCACTAGAAATGGGCTAACTTTACCTTTTTCTCTAAGTGAATCCGCGCCAAAAACAATTGATTCTGGTGAGCCTCCACCATTACCCATTATTAATCCAGTGCGAAAACTACTGACTTGATCCTGATCAAGCTGACTGTCCTCTACCGCTTCTTTCATGGCGAGATAGTTAAAAGCAATTCCATCACTCATGAAGCGTTTTAGTTTTCTATCAACATGGTCTTCTAGATCAAGATTAATGGTTCCTGCAACCTGACTTTTAAGACCGTAATCAGAAAACTGTTGGCAGAACTCAATACCAGATCTCCCTGTCTTTAAAGATTCAGTAACTTCTTGCTTGTTATTGCCGATAGCACTCAGAATGCCTAAACCAGTTATAACAACTCTTCTCATTAATTAGCCTCTGATAGATTCTTAAATAGACCGACGCGCAAATCCTTACCGCTGTATATGACTCTGTCATCTGCGGTCATCGTGGCATCGGCTATTCCCATAATAAGCTTTGATTTAATGATTCTTTTTATATGTAAGTGATAGGTTAATAATTTTGTTTCTCGAGTAACTTGTCCGGTGAATTTGATCTTGCCACCACCTAATGCTCTACCTCGACCTTCTCCTCCCACCCAACCAAGAAAAAAACCAATTAATTGCCACATGGCATCAACACCCAAAGACCCCGGCATGACCGGATCAGCATGAAAATGGCAATTAAAAAACCAAGCATCTTTTTTAACATCCAGTTCTGCTATGATCTCACCTTTATCATAATCCCCGCCACTTTCACTGATGTGGGTGATTCGATCGAACATCAACATTGGCGGCAACGGTAACTGAGCATTACCAGGACCAAAGAGCATTTCTTTGGCACATGCCATAAGTTCTTCAAGGTTGTATTTGTTTTTCCTTTCCATTGTTTTAATTTTACCAGAATGAAGATATTAGGATGGTAATAAGATTAAACTCCATATTTTAATTGCAGGGTCTTAACTTTTCCAAACCAAGGTACACTAACAATAAAAATCTTGTTGTTCTCAGCTAGGGTAATCGGCTCTATTTTTTTACTCCCTTGCAACTCAACCACCAACTGTGGAAGAGTATCAGGATGTGTGACTATCAGTATTATCTTTCCTTTGTGTTTATCCATGATTGTCTCGATCAAACCTTCAACATCAGTCGCATCAACCACATTGATTGGCAGGCTTAAACTTTTTGAAACGGATTCTGCCGTTTCCTGTGTGGCTCTTAGTTGTGTGGCATAAATTGCATCAACTCCTGCAACAACATCAATTGATGAAATGATATCTTTGAGTGAGTTGGCCCTCTCCAATCCAAGTTGATTCAAGCCGGGATTGATGCCTGTATTTGAATCGATCTCTGCGTGCGTGGTTAAAACAACGGTGGTGGTGCTTTGAGATTCAAAAAACCATGACAGCAGTGTTGCCAAAACAATGAAAACCAATGCAACAATTACACGTCTAATACGTCGTTTCTTGCGTTTGGCTTTATACTCTTCGGTTCTATCAATCATCGGAATCCTTTGTTTCTATGACTGTGTATTCTGCATCAATTATTGAGTCATTTGCACCTGTTTTATTTTTTCGCTGATTCCATAAAACTCGAATATAAAAGATTATTGCGACCAGAAACAAAAATGTCCCAATGACAACGAATACAAAACCACCCACCATTATGGCAAGAACAAACGCCACCAAACCAAAAACAATACTCAGTGCTCGTATTATTAACTCTAAAGGCAACATCGTCTTTTGGACCACCTTGATTAATCATTCATAAATTAAAGAAACCATTCTAACTTTTCAACGGAAATGATTCGAAAAAACTTTCCTTATTTTGTCAACTATTTTGTTGAATGTTCTCTATTTGTTCTCTATTATTATATTTACAGACATGAATCATAATTCAGGAAAAAATGATGCTAACACCAAGTGAACAACGAACATTCAAATTTGTGCAACAATACTTTCTAAAAAATGGTCAAGCCCCTACTTTGCAAGAGATTGCAAAGGGAATTGGAATCAAATCAAGAGGTGTTGTACACCGCTATCTAAGAGCACTTGAATCATCCAATCTAATTACCATCCTATCAAATCGTAGGCGCGGTATTCATTTAAATCTAGACGCGGACGAGAATGCATCAATGGCGCCCATTATTCCACTGTTAGGACGCATTGCAGCAGGTCAGCCTATTGAGGCAATTGAGGGCCGAGATGAGCTTAATTTAGCTGATTTCCTGATGAGCTCAGATCGATTTGCCCTTCAAGTTACTGGGAATTCAATGATTGATGCAGGAATTCTGGATGGAGATACTGTCATCATTAGACAACAACAAACTGCAACAAACGGAGATATTGTGGTGGCACTCATCGACGGCATTGAAGCAACTTTGAAACGACTTAAAAAACTTCCTGATGGAATGATTTTATTGATGCCAGAAAATAAATTTATGGAACCCAAAGTGTATCCGGCTCAACGAGTTCAAATTCAGGGAGTGGTTGTTGGCCAACTCAGAAGTTATCAGTAAAAATTCCCAACCGTGGTGGCCACGGATGATTGTATTGGTTGATATGAATTCATTTTTTGCCTCTATTGAGCAACTTGATCAACCAGAATTGTTCGGACGCCCCATTGCCGTCACCAATGGACGTCAAGGAACGTGCATCATTACTTGTTCTTATGAAGCCAGGTATTGGGGCATCAAAACAGGCATGCGTCTCAAGCAAGCAAAAAAACTTTGCCCAGAATTAATTCAGAGACCTTCTAGACCAAAACGCTATGCAGAGATATCCACCAGAATTATGCATGGTCTAACAAGCATTACCCCTGATGTGGAAGTGTATTCTGTTGACGAAGCTTTCCTAGATATGACACATTGCCAAAAAATTATCAGCTCGCCCCAGGCAGTGGCAAGAAAGATTAAAGAATTGATCCTTGAACTATCAGATTTATCTTGCTCTATTGGCGTCAGTGGAGATAAAACCACAGCCAAATATGCTGCCAAACAAAACAAACCTGATGGCTTAACTATTGTCCCTCCGGAGAAAGCGGAAGCAACACTGCAAGATGTTCCAGTGACTGAGTTGTGTGGAATAGCAAAAGGCATTGGTGGATTCTTAAATGCTCATGGGGTGCACACTTGTGGCGATATGAAAAAAATTCCGATCAGCATTCTGGGTCAGCGTTTTGGCAACCCAGGCCGACGTATTTGGCTTATGGCTCAAGGCAAAGATCCTGAAAGTGTTACAACTCACATTGCTGGACCTAAATCAATTGGCCATGGCAAAGTGATGCCTCCCAACACTCGGGACAAGACAACGATTTTAGTGTATCTACAGCATATGAGTGAAAAAGTTGGCGCTCGCCTTAGACGTCATGATCTTCAAGCGTCCCGATTTTTTATTGGGATCCGTTCACAGTACGGATGGATTAGCAGCAAAATGCAAACCGAATACCCAACCAATGATGGCCAGAAAATTATGTGGTTATGCCACAATTTAATTGACCAACAATGGTACGATCAGGGGATCAGTCAAATCCAAGTCACTGCAATGAATCCAAGACAATCAAATCAACAACTTAATTTATTTGAAAACAGCCAACAGGAAATATCTTGCAACAATAAAAACAGAATTATGGATGCAATCAATCAGCGTTATGGCGACCTGACCATAGCTCCGGGCAATCTACTCCATCGATCCAGCATGCCCGATGTGATTGCACCTGCGTGGCAGCCACATGGTCATCGGCAAACGATTTAATGTGTGGCGGAGTAACATACATGCACAATGGTGAGTACTCCAGAGTTTACTTTCCAAATCCGAAGGCAAAATTGCCAGTGCTGAACAAGAACAATGGAATATCCTTAATATTGTGGGGTAGAAGAAAGGAGCAGAATGGCAAATTACCAATGGGGGGATGGGCAAGACTGGATTCAATTCATGCTGGCCGCTGGGACAGATGGTTTCCAAAACCAGTAAAAATACCCGTGCTGAGTTTTATGGAAAAAGATCATGAAGGCAAAAGCCATTGGTTTGATCTAGTAAAAGGTCAATGGATACAAGGATTGATAGCGGTAGAAAAACAAGAGCAACGATTGTATGTTGTCACCATCGAACCTGAAATGGAGCACAGCATCCACGACCGTTGGCCTAGAATTATGAACGGATGATACAATTAAACAATGGAAATATTTGTAATCTTGACAATAATTTTTGGTTTCATCCTGCCTTATTGGGCAGGTGTTATGGCCAAACGCAAAGGCAAAAGTTTTGTACTTTGGTGCATTCTGCAGTTGCTGTTTTTCTTTCCAATAGTACTGATCGCCTTCCACTCCCCCATTGAGAAGAAAAAGTAGACTTGTATCCTTAGCTAAAGGTGGGGCATAACTCGTTCAGCGATAACTTCCATTGACTGCTCTGGGTTTTTATACAATCGGATGGCAAATTCATCCAAACCAGCATTCTTGAACTGCACCATTTCCTCAACGAATCGATCGACATCACTAAGATCACCGGCAAAGGTCAGATGATTTAAAAGCTTGTCAATAATGGCATCTGGGACACCTTCAATAACATCGGTGTTATGAGCATAAGCATGGGCAAATGCATGAAAATTGTTTTCAACGATTTGCGATTCTTCTGGGTCTAAAAATGTAGATATATACCAATTTTCGAGCATACCGCGTACAAAAAGTTTAGCCCTCGCTTCCTTTACAGCTTCTTCTCGATCAGACTTAACATGCCAAGAAAAAAGGTTGCTGATTGCAAAAGCCTTCCTGTCACGTCCATTGTTTTTTAGAGATTCATCGATAATAGCAATGCATTCATCTATGCGAGCCAGAGTTACATCGCTCATCATCAAACCATCTGCTACTTTGACAGACATTGATAACATTTGAGGCTTTGTTGCCGCGACATAAATTTGAGGCCTGGTGGGTTGGTCTATCCACTGCGGTTTAGGTCCTGCAATCTGAAAGATGTCTTTATTAAAAGAGATTGCTTTGTCTGCAGACAATCCTGTCAGAAACTCAACACATTCCCTGACACCCTGCACCATATTTGGATACATCGTTCGTCGGTTGGGTTTTAACCCCATAGAGATTAATGTTCCTCCCCCGCCTCCGACAATAATCTTAGCTCTGCCATTGGAGAGTTGATTCAAGCCATAGAGAAGATTTGAAAGTTTCAGGGGATGTGTTTCAAACGGACTGACTGCAACCGGTCCCATCCTGATGTTTTGGGTTGCTTTAGCCAGAATAGAAAAATTAATGAATGGATCGATTGCCGACGGATAGTTTGCTGTTAAAACG
>CAZWGB010000034.1:0-8197 GCA_964633465.1 uncultured Woeseiaceae bacterium
AAGGTGTGGTTAAAGAAACTCTGCCAAATACAATTTTTAGAGTTGAACTAGAAAACGGACATACAATTACTGCGCACATATCTGGAAAGATGAGGAAACATTACATAAGAATTTTAACAGGAGATAATGTTACAGTAGAAATGACCCCCTATGATTTAACAAAAGGAAGAATTATTTTTAGAGAAACTTAAATTTCAGAGGCAATCGTATTGCTCTTTAATGCATTTTAGTGGAAAATAAATAACTATAAAATTGATTGCCAAACAGGCATAAAAATGGAGAAATGATCAATGAAATCCCGACAAATCCTTAAATCTTTTCTAGCTTCTGGCGTGTTAGTTTTTTTGACAGGCTGCTATGCAGATTTACAAAAAGCTGATAATGAAATGCAGAAAGAGATCCGAGACCTACAATCTGACATGTCATCTGGTCAAGGCTCAGAAGCAGCAGAGGAAGCTGCTAGAGCTGCTGAGGCGGCTGCAGAAGCTGCGAGTGAAGCTGCTGCAAAAGCTGAGGCTGCAGCTGAAGCCAGTCAAGAAAAAGCAGTAGAAGCTGAGAGAATTTTTGAGAGAGATCTAGGTAAAAAATAGGTTCTTTTCACAAAACTTTTTCATAAATTAGCTGATTGATTTCAACAACTATGTTGTCTTTGAACTAATCTCTGCAATCAATGTTGGAACTCCCGTCTTCTTTTCAAAGATTTCTTTAACTTTTACCCAATCAATTGTTGTAACTACTTGTCTATGAACCATAAAATTTTCGATCATTAATTGAACGTTTTCATAGCTGTTATGTGTGTCTTCAGGTGTAAGTGTTTCATGTATCTCCAGAAAAATATGATTTTCTAAAATCCCTACTTTGAATGGCTCATCGATAATTTTTACTTGCATACCAATATTGGTAAGAGAAAAAATTATCTTAATGTCTTCTGGAAATAAACGTATACATCCATGCGAAACTTGCATACCAACCCCATCTGGTCTGTTGGTACCGTGTATAAAATATCCTCCAGGAATGTCAAGGCGCATTGCCAACTTACCAAGAGGATTATCAGGACCAGCCGGTATAACTGGTGCTAAATAAATCCCTTCTTCTTTGTATTCTTGACGCACTGATGCAGGAGGATACCAAGAAGGATTTTCTAATTTCAAATCCACCTTAGATGTCCCTAGAGGAGTTTTCCAATCCATCCTTCCAATACCAACTGGAAAGGTAATTAATTTATTACCGTCAGCATAAAATCCTCTGTATTCAGCAAGATTAATAGTCATCCCCTTTTTTAAATAGTTACTGGGAAAAATAAATGCTTTCGGCAACAAAACGGCTGTTCCTTCTCCAGGCAGCCATTTATTTACAGATTTATTAGCTGAAACAATTTCAGTAAAGCCAAGGTTGTGGGCTCTTGCGAGATCAATCAGTGTGTCTTCGTAAACAGTTTTAACTGTCTCAGTCTTTCCAATAATCTCTAAATTTTGATGAAAATCAAATGTAGAAACTGCATAACTAGAGCAAATGTAAGATGAGGTACACAGAAAAAATAAGAAAACTCTCATACTGTATTTCATTACTGCGGAAAAAATAATAAAGAAACCATTACAATCTAACAATCATCGTACCCCAAGTAAAACCTGCACCAAAGCTTTGCATGAGAATTGTGTCTCCTTGATTTATTTTCCCTGAATTAATACCTTCATCAAGAGCAAGTGGTATCGATGCCGCTGATGTGTTTCCATGATAAGGGAGAGTTATAATCACTTTCTCAATCGGAATGCCTAACCTCTTTGAAACTGAGTGGATGATTCGTGTGTTTGCTTGGTGAGGAATAAACCAATCTATATCGCTGGCAGTCATGTTTTGTTGTTCCAGCGCTTCCAAGGTAATCGATTCAAGGGTTTTAACTGCTACCTTGAATACTTCATTGCCTTTCATATGCAAACAATAATCATCTGGTTTGGGTTCTTCTGGTTTTTTCGAAGTACCATAAGGCACATACAACAAATCACCATAAGTACCATCTGCTCCTAATTGTGAAAATAAAACTCCAGGTTTATCTGATGGTTGCAAGATTGCTGCACCCGCTCCGTCAGCAAATAAGACACATGAGTTACGATCAGTCCAGTCGGTTATTCTGGATAGGGTTTCTGCACCGATCACCAAAGCACAGGAAGAATCTCCTGAACGGATAAATTTATCTGCAATGTTCATAGCATAAATAAAACCACTGCAAGCTGCCTCAACACTGAATGCTGGCGAACCCCTTATCCCTAATCTCTCCTGAAGGATAGTGCCAACATTTGGTGTTACCACATCAGGTGTGCAGGTACCTACAACAACTAGATCGATTGACTCGGTTGCAATTCCTGCTTTATCAATAGCACGCTTGGCCGCTTCATATGCCAAATCAGAGGTATTTTGATCATTTAGCGCGATCCTCCTATGCTCTATTCCAGTCCTAGTGCGGATCCATTCATCGGACGTATCAACTTGTTGTGCAAGATCGTGATTACTTACGGTATTTTCTGGAAGATAACTGCCGGTTGATATAATTTTTGTAAACATAAAACAGTGATGTCTTAAAAAGCACCTATCAATTTAGTAACGATATCCTTCTGTACCTCTTCAATGGCAGTGATCAATGCATGGTGCATACCAAATGCATCAGAATCTCCATGACTTTTGACCACCACTCCATTCAGTCCTAATAACAGTGCGCCATTGTAACGACGTGGATCGATTTTATCTTTCACCTGATTGAGAGCGGGTTTAGAGCCAATAGATGAGAATTTGTTAAAGGCACTTGAATTGAAAGCGTCTTCTAAAAATCTTAATACCAAACGGACACTACCCTCCATGGTTTTTAGTGCAATATTTCCAGTAAATCCATCACAAACTACAACATCTGCAATATCTTCAACTAAATTATTACCCTCAACATAGCCAATAAAATTCATGGAACTGGATTTCATTAGTTTGCCTGCTTCTTTTATTACTTGGTTGCCTTTACTTGCTTCTACACCCATATTCAATAGACCAATTCGTGGTTGATCAATCCCTCTTATCTCTCTAGCTATCACATTTCCCATTAAAGCAAATTGGTAGAGTTGCTCAGGTGTACAACTGGAGTTGGCTCCCAAATCAAGAAAATAAGTACTATCCTTAATCGTAGGAATAGAAGTCATTAAGGCAGGTCTGTCAATCGATGGTATAGTTTTTAGAGCATATTTAGAAATTGCCATCAAGGCTCCTGTATTTCCAGAACTAACACACGCTTGAGCTACACCATCCCTAACTAGATTAACTGCAAGTCTCATAGATGATTGCTTTTTCTGTCGTAAAACTACAACTGGTGGGTCGCTCATCTGAACGATATCTTTAGCATGCAGTATTTGAAGTCGATCGCTAGTTCTTCCTGACGTTAGTTTTTCTATAATATCTTCGTTGCCAACAAGAAAAATTCTAACATCTTCCCTGATCTCTAAGAGATGCAATGCTGCACTAATAGATGCTTCGGGATCTTTATCTCCACTCATCACATCAAGTGACAGTGTTATCAAGTCACTCAAAAAATACCTCTTTTATTCTTCTTCTGATTGCTCTTTTTCCTTGAAAGCAATGAACTGTTTACCTCGGTAAAATCCTTGGGGACTGATGGTGTGCCTGATATGAGTCTCACCAGTAATTTGGTCATTAGTAATTGAGGGTTTCTTAGCTTTGATTTGAGACCTTCTCATATCACGTCTTGATCTTGTTTTTCGTTTTTTTTGAACTGCCATTTCTGTCTCTTAAACCTCTCTAAAAAAAATTAATCCTTATTATTTGTTTTTAACAGTTTTTCCAACTCAGAAAATGGTTTATTTTTCTGATGATTATCATTAGATTCATTACTCTCAGCTAAAAACAAGCTTAAGGTATCGTTATTTTCGCATAATGCAACTTTATTATGCATTAATGACATTGGGATCATTGATAAAATTTCATCTTCCACGATCTTTTCAATTGAAAGTCCATCTGAATTTACCGATATTGTATTGATGGAAGATGGGCCAGCTTTGCTTTGATTCAATGACTCTATTATCAAAAGGTTAATGGAGGTCTCTGCTTCCCACTCAACAGGTCCCAGACATCTTTGACACTGCATCGTGAGCGACGCTGAGATGCTACCGTTGATCTTTGGATAAATTGATTTTTCAGTAAAAAATTCTAGATTTATCGAAATTTGATTACCATTCGTTTGCTTATCATCAATCAAGAAATGGGATAGTCTAGGAAATGTAATAGCAGGAATCATATGATCAAAAATATAGTTTTTTCTTGCTAAATCAGAAAAATCTTTGATGTTTAAAGTATTCTTAAACATATTTCCAAATACTACGATAATTCCTAGTTTAACAATAATGTCTTTTTGATTTTTAAAAAGTTACTAATAATGATACAAAGTTCTCTTAAAATTATTCTTGGATCGAGTTCAATTTATCGAGAAAAATTGTTGTCAGGATACGTGTCAAATTTTGAATCAATTGCACCCGAGATTGACGAATCTCAATACGCTAATGAATCTCCACAAGACTTGTCGATGCGATTAGCAAAAACTAAAGCTAGAAAAATAGCTGACATCAAACCTCAACATGTAGTTATTGGGTCTGATCAAGTTGTTAGTTTTAAAAAAATTAACATTGGAAAAAAAATAAACTATAAAAGCGCGTATAAAACATTAATAGAATTTTCTGGTAAAAAAATCTACTTCTACACCAGTGTGGTTATCGTGATCAAGGAAAAGAAAATTGAATTAACACATCTTGATAAGACAATGATTGAATTCAAGCCATTTGGAAAAAAAGAACTGGAAGCGTATTTGAAGAGCCAAGATATTTTTGATTCAACTGCAGCTATAAAGTATGAATCTAAACAATTTCAACAGTTAGTAAATCAAATTATCACAGAGGATGAAGAAGCAATTATTGGACTACCAATGATTTGGTTAATGGAACAACTTAAAAAATTAGAATTAAACAAAATAT
The DNA here is from genome assembly GCA_964633465.1 of uncultured Woeseiaceae bacterium. Lineage (GTDB taxonomy): Bacteria > Pseudomonadota > Gammaproteobacteria > Steroidobacterales > UBA11654 > DTSX01. Next base: position 5,019 of record CAZWGB010000034.1, read on the forward strand.
AAATGTAATTTTACTGATGCTCCATTTGATCTAGTGAGTACCTGATCTTAGTTTCTCCAAAACTTTTGTCAGCTTAGGATCCAGTTCAGATTTGAAGCTAAAAGTACTCTCACTTGGTGATAGGCCAGGAAAAGATATAGACTCTGCGTGTAAAAAAAGTCTAGTCAAACCATACTCAGTAACAATTTCATCAGGCTGAATTCCATAACGTTGATCTCCAGCCAATGGAGTTTTGATATATTTTGCATGTGCTCTGATTTGATGAGTTTTACCAGTAATTGGTTCTATTTTAAATAGAGCTGAGTTTTTAAATTCTTCCATCAAGAAGAACTTTGTTTTGGACTTCTTGCCTAGACCATCAGGCATAGCTAATCGGCCACTTTCTGATGTTGAGATTATTTTTAGAGGCTGATCTATTTCAATGACTGTGTTTTTAAATTTACCTATCATTAGTCCAAGGTAAGTCTTATTAACTTTACCTTCTCTAAAATACTCATGTAACTTCCTAAGCTTAGATTTTTTTTTAGATATCAATAAGCAACCACTTGTTTCTTTATCCAATCGATGCACCAACTCGAGATGCTCATGATTTTTATTACGAAAAGATCTTAGAAGCTCAATTAGGCCAAAGTGAATTCCACTACCTCCATGAACCGCCAAACCAGAAGGTTTATTCACTAATAAAAATGAGTCATTCTCAAAAATCACTATATTATTTATCCAGCTTAGATCATCTTTAGGTACAGAACTAAAATTAGTTTTTGGTTGATTGAGAGTATTAGGAGGTATTCTGATCTTGTCATTAATGTGAACTCTGCTACTTGGTTTAGCCCTTTTTGAATTAATCCGAACTTCGCCTTTTCTAATCATTCTATAAATTCTTGATTTTGGCATACCCTTAATTATTTTTATAAGGTAATTATCCAATCTCATGCCATCATCGTCACTTGGAACAATAACTTTATTCTTTATACGCAAGTCTTTCATATTTCAGATAATTTTAAGTGTTATAGATTAAAAATTGGTGATAGTAAATCAACTTTGTTATACTCCTCCGCAATAATAACTTAAATAAAGAAAATAAGTTAAAACATAGATTAGACAGAAATAATCTAGAAGGTCCGAGAGACCAAGAATTTTTAAGCAAAGACAATAGGATAGAACAAGATCTTTGTTGGTTAATAAAAAAAGTTTTTAGTATTTTAGTATTAGAGTGAGACAAAAAATAATAACTAATTATAAGCAGAATTTGATTCCAGGTACTGCAGAATTACCAATATAGACTGAGTAATTTCTATCTTGTTGCCTTTTTAAGAGAGGTAACAATGAAAAGAATGTTAATCAATGCAACTCAAGAAGAAGAGTTGCGAGTGGCCATGGTCGATGGCCAAAAACTTTATGACCTTGACATAGAAATAAAGTCGAGAGAACAAAAGAAAAACAACATATACAAAGGGAAAATCAGCAGGATAGAACCTAGCCTAGATGCAATTTTTGTTGACTTTGGATCTGAAAGAAATGGTTTTCTTCCTTTAAGAGAAGTTTCAAGGGAATACTATTTATCTGAACCCATACCAGGAGAAAAAAGAGACATCAAGAAACTTCTAGAGGAAGGTCAAGAAATCGTTGTACAGGTTACCAAAGAAGAGCGTGGCTCCAAAGGTGCAGCCCTGACGACATTTATTAGCCTAGCTGGTCGATTCATTGTCCTAATGCCCAATAAAGCAAAAGCTGGAGGCATATCAAGAAAAATTATTGGTCAAGACAGGGAACAAATCCTGGATAGCATGGACAATCTTGGAGTTCCTAAAGAAGCTGGATTGATCATTAGAACTGCTGGCGTAGGTAGATCTGATATTGAGCTCGAATGGGATCTAAAACATCTGCTGAGTATTTGGAACTCGATAAAAAAAATAGCAGTTAATACTGAAGCTCCAGCTTTAATTTTCAAAGAAAATAATTTGATTGTTAGGGCCATGAGAGATCATCTGAATGATGAAATAAATGAAATAATTGTCGACGATGAAAACACATACAAAGATGCAAAAAAATATCTTAAACAAGTTACTCCTAACAACCTGAAAAAACTTTCATATTTTAAAGAAACAACACCTTTGTTTACCAGATTCCAAATTGAACATCAGATTGAATCAGCATATTCAAACAAAGTTACACTACCCTCAGGTGGTAGCGTTGTGATTGATTACACAGAAGCATTGGTCTCAATTGACATTAATTCTGGAAAATCAACAAAACAATCTGATATTGAATCAACTGCATTGGCAACAAATTTAGAAGCCGTAGAGGAAGTAACAAGACAATGTAGACTGCGAGATTTAGGTGGCTTAATCGTTATTGATTTTATAGATATGAGGCAATATAGAAATCAAAAACAAATAGAAAATGCACTAAAAAATGCGATTAAACTAGATCGAGCAAAAATTTCTATTGGTCATATTTCCAAATTTGGTTTACTGGAAATGTCCAGACAAAGGTTAAGGCCATCATTAGGAGACTCAGCTTACAGAATCTGTGCAGATTGTAGTGGCATGGGTCGAATTAGAAGCACGGAGTCTTTAGCATTAGCAGTTCTTAGACTGGTTGAAGAGGAAGCAAGAAAAGAAAACACTAGTAGTGTCATTGCTGACATACCATCAGATGCCGCAACGTATCTTTTAAACGAAAAAAGACAATGGATTAAAGATATTGAACAAAGAGAATCTGTAAATGTGATTTTGATTGCAGATTCGGAACTTTCAAGTGTTAACTTCTCAATTAAAAGACTGAGAAAAGATGAAGCTAATTTAACCGAATACAAGAAAGCAAGTTACAAATTAGCGAAAACAATTAAACAAGATGATGCGTCTTTAAGTCCTACTAACCAAGCAAAAAATAAACCCAGGAACTCAAACCCTAAGCCACTCACCGCTTGGGATATTGATGATGTCCAAACACCAAATTTGATCGACAGGTTTAAGTTTTGGTTGGAAAATAAACAAAACAATAAAGTAAAGACTAATCAAAGTAAGAATAAAGCAAGATCTAAAACAAGAAAAAGCATGCATGGAGTTGATAAAAACAAGAGAAAAAAATCAACTAATAAAAGAAAAACGCCAAACAAACCTTCAGTCAAGAAGGATTTTCCCAAAAAGAAAACTGCTCAAAAAGGACCCAAAAAG
>CAZWGB010000034.1:8297-13578 GCA_964633465.1 uncultured Woeseiaceae bacterium
AAACTGCTCAAAAAGGACCCAAAAAGGAAACTGCTCAAAAAGGACCCAAAAAGGACACTGCTGAAAAAGGACCCAAAAAGAAAACTGCTCAAAAAGAAGCTAGGAAAAAAAATCAACAAACTAAGTCCGTGAAGAGTCCAAATGCTTCGAAAGAAACACAAAATCAGCAAAGCAAAGAAAAAAATAATACTGTTGATCAGTCAGTCGTTGACCAGACTAATGATAAATTATTACCATGGGAGGATATACTCCCTCCGAAAACTAGGTCTTAAGAGATTTCAAGTGTTTGATCAATCCAATTGATGCTTTTTGGAGAAGATCTAAAACAATCTCAAATCCATCTTCTCCTCCATAATAGGGATCTGGTATCTCTATCAATTTGGAATTCTCGTCATACTCTAGAAAGAGATGTATTTTATTTAAATAGCTCTCATCTGCCATAGATTGCAGAAAACTTAGATTGTAATTGTCCATGGCCATTATGTAGTCAAACCTATTGAAATCATTTTGCTCTATTGTTCTAGCAATTTGCTGAGAGATATCAATGCCTCTTTTCATAGCGGCATATTGAGATCTTGAATCTGGTGATTGACCAGTATGATAACCATGGGTACCACACGAGTCTATGTAGAAATATTGACTGAGTTTTTGCTCATTAACAATATCTCTAAAAACTCCCTCTGCAGATGGGGATCGACAAATGTTTCCTGTACATACAAAAAGTATCTTGTGCTTTAAACTTTTTGAATGCTCTAACATAATGTCAGTTAGTTCCAAGGATTCTACGAACTTTATGTAAGTCCTCTTCAGTATCTACATCTGGTCCAGGTGGAATTACTGCCTCTTCAATGATTATCTTCATTTCTAAATCGAAAGCCCTTAGCTGCTCCAGTCTTGCTTCAATTTCAGACTTAGTTCTTGGATGTTTGCTAAATATTTTTAGAGCTTCTATTGTGTAAGCATAAATTCCGATATGTCTCCATAGGCCAGTCCTCTGATCAACTGAATTTTTAATTTTTCTTCGAAATGAAATTGCCTTTCCATTTGCGTCAAAATCGACCTTAACCACATTTGGATCATTGATTTCTTCTGGGTCAATAATCTTAGTTGCCAATGTGGCAATTCCAGCATCTGGATTCTTGAACAATAGACTTGAAACTTGGTCTATATTTTCAGGTGGCATGAGTGGGCAGTCTCCTTGTAAATTTACAATAATTTGATCTGCTTTCCAGTTTTCAATTTCAGCAACTTCTGCAATCCTATCTGTACCTGAGTTATGATTTGCTCTAGTTATCAACGTTTTAGCATCTAAATTTTGTGTGACTTGTTTGATTTTTTCGCTATCAGTAGCAATGATAATTTCGTTGGCCTGGCTTTTTGATGCAGCTAAAAAGACATGCTCAATGAGTGTTTTTCCTGATATGTCTACAAGTGCTTTTCCAGAGAGTCTTTTAGAATCATATCTAGCCGGAATTACAATAATATAATCAGTTAATTTCACTGTTTTTACCCACCAATTGTTTAATTATTTCATTCAACACATTTTCATTGTCAAAACTGATAGTTGGTTGAACAAGCCAGCTATTATTTGGGAATTCATGATCATATTTTACTGCGTCTTTGGGAGTCATGAGAATTGGTAGATTACTTTCCTTTCTAAGCTCAAACAAATCAACTTTCCCATGGTCATCCACTGCAACAGGTTGGACAATGACGCCATAATCTTTTAAAGACTGGTAAAACCTTTCCTGATTACCAATACCTGCAAGTACAAGGACTTCGGATCCAGTAAAAAAACTAATAGATTCTCTAGATTGCCCACTGAGGCTTTCCACCGTTTCATTTAAAAGACGAAAATTTGTATATCGGGTATCCTTTGACCAATCTTGTCCGAAATCCTCGTTATCTCCATTGATAAGAACATAATCAAATGATTGAATTGTCTCCGGTTTTTCTCTCAATGGACCGGCAGGTAAAAGATAACCGTTACCGAAGCCGCGAGAAGCATCAATAACAAGAATCTCAAAGTCCCTTGCAAGAGAATAATGTTGCAATCCATCGTCTGAAATAATAACCTCTGCGCCTTTAGATACAAGACTTTGGGCAGCTCTAACTTTGTTAATACAAACACAAACAATTGCGTCTGATTCTCTTGCTAAGTATAAAGATTCGTCTCCGACTTCTTCAGCACTGCTACTTTTTGATACAAGAATTGGTTCTCTTCGAGATAGACTACCTCCATAACCCCTTGAAATGATTCCTACATTTTTACCCTGTTTGTGCAAAATTCCTGCAAGCCATAAAGTCACAGGAGTTTTACCGGTTCCTCCCACATTAATATTACCAATGACGATAACAGGAGCATCGATTTTGAACTGTGTTAAAATACCAAGGCTATAGAGGTTTTTTCTTAGGTTGGATAATAATCCAAAACAAAAAGCAAGTAATCTCAGAATAACATTCGGCTTCTTGCTGGTATACCAGTTGGCTTCAATTTTACCACTAAGTTTTGTCATTAAACTGCAATCTGTGAAGCAATGCATACTCACCATCTTGATTGATCAACTCCTTGTGTGATCCGCTTTCGACAATTTCTCCATCAGCCAAAACAACAATACGGTCTGCTTTTTCCACTGTGGATAGACGGTGTGCAATAACCAAAGTTGTTCTGTTTTGCATCAGTTTTTCTAGGGCATTTTGTATGTACCTTTCAGATTCAGTGTCTAAAGCAGAAGTCGCCTCATCCATTATCAGGATTGGGGCATCTTTGAGCAGTGCCCTAGCAATTGCTATTCTTTGGCGTTGGCCGCCGGAAAGCAATACCCCTTCATCGCCAACCTTTGTTTGTAATTCATCAGGAAGTTTGTCAACAAATTCATCCATGTTGGCAGCCGAAATTGCTTTTAATATCTCCTCTTCACTGAAGGGTCCATAAGCCACATTATTAAATATGGTGTCATTGAATAAAATTACTTCTTGGGTTACTAAACTGATGTTGTTTCTCAGTGACTTTAAAGTGTAATCATCTACTGCAAACCCATCAATAAGAAGCTTGCCTTCGGTAATGTCATAGAATCGTGGGAGAAGATTGACCAAGGTTGTTTTTCCACTGCCTGATTTACCCACAATTGCTACTGTCTCTCCTGGTTGGATAGTAAGATCAATATCACTAAGGGCATTTTTCTGTCCTTTATCATAAGAAAATGAAACATTTCTAAACTCAATTTTACCAGTCAAGCCCTCGGTATTGGCAATCAGGTGTTCTTTCTCTCCTGCATCTACTTCATTTTCTTCATCAATCAGCAAGAAAATACTTGCAGCAGCGGCAATCCCTCTTTGAATCATTGCATTGACATTGGTTAGCCTTTTCAATGGAGTCATAAGCAGCACCATAGCGGTAATAAAGCCAGTGAAATTGCCAATCTCCATATCCTTAACTTCACCCATTGTGGCTACATACACCACACCTGCAACCCCGAGAGAAGCTACAAAAATTGTTACCGCATCGCCTATGGCTTTTGTCGAAAACAGTTTCATGTTGTGTTTCCTGTTGCCTTCGTTGACCCGTTCAAACTTTTCACTTTCGTAGTCTTGGCCATTAAATATCTTGATGATGCGATGATTCTGTAGAGTCTCCTTGATGAGATGGGTTACATCCCCCATGGAGTCTTGAATTCTCTCGCTGTACCTTCGAAAAAGTTTACCCAAGAACCTTACTATCAATGCAATTACAGGTGCCACCAAAAATATCACTCCAGCCAATCTTGGACTTAGATAAACCATGTAGGCGGTCAAAGCTAAGATAGTTAATGTATCTCTTATAAGAATGGTGATTGTATTAGAAGTAGATTCGGCAACTTGCTCGATATTGAAAGTTACTTTTGAGAGTAATTCAGCATTAGATTTATGATCTAAAAAACTGGTTGGTAGATATAAAAATTTGGTGAAAACCTCTTCTCTTAGAGATTTAATAACCTGTCTGCCAATCCAGCCTATGTTGTAGACTGAAAAAAACCCTGAAATACCACGAATGATAAAAATAACAATCACGGCAACTGGAAGATTGAATTTCCATTCTCCTATGTAAGCACCATCTGTTGTGCCGGCAAAATTATCGGTTAATGTTTTAATCAAGTAGGCAAAGCCCGTGTCTGTTAAAGCATAAATGAGCATTGCCAATGCCCCAAGAATAAAAATCAACCAATAAGGGACCGCATACTTTAACAACCGTAAGTAGGTTTTATAACCGGTATTTATTGCTTCTCCGTTTGTCAACAAAAAGACTCCTGTAGATAAATCAAGTCAATTATACGCTACTTTTATAGCGCAACTAACTACATGACTGTGATGTAATTATGAAGATTGTTGCTCTTTGATCCTACCTTTATCCAACAAAACTTGACGATCTAGAGTATCGGCAAGACCATGGTTGTGAGTAACTACAATCAAGCTAGAACCAATAGACCGATTCAATGCCAACAGACCATCAAAAACTTTCTCAGCAGTTCCTGGATCTAGATTTCCTGTAGGTTCATCAGCTAAAACTACAGATGGTTTACCAATCAATGCCCTTGCAACTGCCACTCTTTGGCATTCTCCACCAGAAAGCTCTGACGGCTTGTGGTGCAATCGGTTAGATAATCCGATTTCATCCAGAAGTTCCCTAGCCGCTTCTCGGGCTTGAGAAATGGATTCTCTTCTAACCAATAATGGCATCATGGTATTTTCCAGTGCACTGAATTCGTTGATTAAATGATGAAACTGGTACACAAAGCCAAAAAACCTATTCCTAAGCCTGCTTGTTTGTTTGTCTGAAATCGTTGATAAGGTTTCTCCTTTTATCTTAATTTCGCCAGCAGAAGGTTGGTCAAGAAGTCCCATTATTTGTAGAAGCGTTGTCTTGCCTGTGCCAGAAGGCCCAATAATTGCCAACGTTTCAGAATGTCTAACCTTGAGATTGACTCCGGTAAGTACTTTTACCTCTTCATCCCCTTTAAAAAATGATTTTCTTAGGTTTACAGCTTCTAAATAGGTCTGTGTCATTTTTACCTCATCTTATCTATGTAAACGCAGGACATCTGCAGGGTTTAACCGTGATGCTCTGTAGGAGGGAATTATAGAAGAAATCATGCTCAATAACACCGCCAACAAACCAATCCAAAATACTTCCAACCAATGAATCTCTGTCGGCAACTCGCTAAGAAAATAGATTTCTGCCTGGTACAATGTTACCCCAAGAATCGACTCTAAAGAATGGACAATCCCTGACAATTGTCCAGTT
>CAZWGB010000035.1:0-13499 GCA_964633465.1 uncultured Woeseiaceae bacterium
GACTTTGCTCCGAAAATCAGTCAGCAAAAATAGGAAATACTATGAAAAAAGAAATTAAGATTAGGCCATTTTGGTACTCGGACATATGGTTGTGGCCAAAACTAATAACCATTATCACAACTCTTGATAAAAAAGGCACGGTTAATGCTGGGCCATATTCTCACATAATGCAATACGATGTGATGATAAAAAATCCTTCTCTCTTAGTTGGTTTTCGACAAGATTCACACTCATTTGTAAATATTTGTGACACTGGCGAGTTTGTGGTGAATTGCCCAAGTGCCGAAAACTTAGACGACATGATGGAAACAGCTAAGTTTTACCCCGAGGGTGTTAATGAGCTTGAGTTTACAAAATTTACCCAAATACCATCTTTAAAGGTGGCACCACCCAGTTTAAAAGAGTGTCCTCAAATTGCCGAATGCACAGTTTCTGAAATTATACGCCTGAAAAAGAGCACAGGAATTGTGATTGGAAAAATTGAAGCCCTTGTTGTTGATGAAGAGCTTGTCTCCATGGGCAGAGAAGAACGTATTCGTACCATGAACTTGCCCATTGGCATGGGAGATGAGCGTCGGGCGGATTATTACCACACAACCTTAGGTGATTTAACGATGCACACACTGGGTCAGCCAAAAAATGCGATGCGTGGTACTGATGCAGTAACCCATATGCCTTGGGACAAAGATGCAATGAAAATGTTAATGAATGTTCCTCCGCCATTAAGAAAAATGGTTATCGGTAACACCGAAGAAGAAGCTGCAGAAAAAGGTCAAGAAAAAGTTACCGCTAAGCTTTTCACAGATCTGGCACGAGAGGTTGGGATGGACACAGAACTGATGGATAGATTTAGGAGTGGGGGTTAAGTTTTTGGGTATTGGTAATGCCTGAACCAAGCGACATTTATGAAATTTGAAATAAAAAATCAGGACTTATTCATAGAAAAAGCATACATCAACGGTCAGTGGGTTGATGCTGATGATAATTCAACTCTGGATGTCATCAATCCAGTAAACCAAGAAATTATAGGCCACGTGCCCAATTGTGGGGCAGCAGAAACCAATGCAGCAATAAATACTGCATCGGTAGCGCAAAAAAAATGGAAGCAAACTCCAGCAAAAGAAAAAGCCTCGATTCTAAGGAATTTTTACGATCTTATTTGCTCAAATCAGGACGATTTAGCACGCATTCTTACTTACGAACAAGGCAAGCCTTTGGCAGAAGCTGCAGGAGAAATTGCATACTCAGCATCATTTATTGAATGGTTTGCAGAGGAAGCAAAACGTATCTATGGAGATGTAATACCTGGACATCTGCATGACAGAAGAACTCTAGTCATCAAACAACCTGTTGGAGTTGTTGCTTCCATAACGCCTTGGAATTTTCCCTCAGCAATGCTGGCAAGAAAAGTTGGTCCTGCGCTTGCAACAGGCTGCTCACTTGTATGCAAACCTGCAAAACAGACTCCTTTTTCAGCTTTGGCACTCGCTTATTTGGCAGAGCAAGCGGGTTTACCAAAAGGTTTGTTAAATGTATTAACTGGCAATGCTCAGAATATTGGCAAAGCTTTAACTGACAGTGAATTGGTCCGCAAATTGACATTTACTGGGTCGACCAAGATAGGAAAAATGCTTCTAGAAGAATGTGCAAAAACTGTAAAAAGAGTTTCTATGGAGTTGGGAGGGCATGCTCCATTTATCGTTTTTGAAGACGCAGATATAGAAGCAGCTATCGCAGGAGCAGTTGCAGCAAAATACAGAAACACTGGTCAGACCTGTGTTTGTGCTAATCGAATATATGTTCATCAAGATATTTATGAAAAATTTTCTGAAGGATTTGCTACAGAAGCAGGAAAGATTCAAACAGGTCAAGGTTTTGATCCCTCTGCAGATCAAGGCCCTCTAATTGATGAAGCTGCCTTAGCCAAAGTCGAAGAACATGTTGCTGATGCAAAGAATCATGGGGGAGAAGTTATGCTTGGTGGCCACCCTCACAAGCTTGGAGGTTTGTTTTATGAGCCCACTGTTATCAAAAATGCTAATGATGAAATGCTCTTGGCACATGAAGAAACATTTGGACCAGTAGCGCCTTTATTTTCTTTTTCAACAGAAGAGGAAGTGATTGCGAGAGCAAACAACACACCTTTTGGGCTTGCCTCCTATTTCTACACCAGTGATTTAGCAAAAAGTTGGAGAGTTTCTGAACAGCTTGAATATGGAATGGTGGGTTTAAACACCGGCATTATTTCTACTGAAATGGCACCATTTGGAGGAGTTAAAGAATCTGGCATGGGCAGGGAAGGTTCTAAATATGGCGTGGAAGACTACCTCGAAACAAAATACATCTCTATTGCTGGAATAGACGAATAATTAATAACATTACATTAAACCGGTATCAGTTTATGATACGGCCTAACTATTTCCATAAACTATTGTGAATTCTTCTGAAGCTAAATTAACTTCCGGACCTCCTTCATCGGCCATAGTTTCCATGATGGCACCTATGATTATTGGTCTTTTGGTTATTATTGGCAATGGTCTTGTTGATGCCTACTTCATTGGCCAGCTTGGCTATGCACAATTAGCAGCTGTGAGTTATGCATTCCCTGTTTGGTTTATTCTAGGGGGAATTGTCATGGGTCTTGGTGTTGGCACATCATCATTGGCTTCAAGAGCGATTGGTGCTGGTAACAAAACGATTGTTAGAGAAATTGCGACACACGCCATGATTCTGTCGGTATTAGTTGGTGTATTTGTTATCACTGCCGGGTTGCTTTCAATTGAGCAAATTTTTAGTCTTCTCGGAGCTAATGAAGAAACTATGCCCTATGTCAAAGAATACATGGAAATTTATTATTGGGGTGGAATATTTATGGCTGTACCTATGATAGGCAATGCTGTTCTTAGAGCATCTGGAGATGCAAAAACACCTTCTGTGCTGATGGCCTCATCTGCAATTATTAACGCCGTTTTAGATCCAATCTTAATCTTCGGATGGTTCGGTCTTCCTGCTATGGGTGTGAGAGGAGCTGCACTAGCAAGTGTTCTTGCAAATGTCGTATTTTTAATTGCTTCACTTATCATTCTAATTTTTCGTGATGATTTAATACAATTTAGAAACCACAGTTTCAAATCTATAATCGAATCATGGAAAAAAATTCTACATGTTGGGTTACCAGCAATTGCCAGCAATTTAATTGCTCCATTATCTACGGCATTTGTTACCGCACTAATCAGTAGTTATGGTCAAGCAGCAGTTGCCGCATACGGTTTAGCTGGAAGACTGGAAGCCTTTATCATTGTAATTTTAATGGCTCTTGGTGGTGCAATGTCCCCTTATGTTGGACAAAACTTCGGCGCAAAAAGGTTTGATCGCCTAAACTCAGGCTTTAAATTCGCTACTCAATTCACCTTGGTTTACTCAATTTTTTGCATTGTATTTTTTTACTTGTCTGCTGAATTCTTTCTTGGTTTTTTTACATCAGATCCTGAAGTAATAAGAATTGCAAAAATTCAATTACTCTATTGTCCATGGGGTTATGGTTTTCTTGGGTTGGCAGCTATTTGCAATGGATCCTTTAATGCTTTTGGCAAACCAATGCCAGCAATGATTATTTCCATCTCTAGAACATTAATTGTTTATGTGCCAATGGCCTACTTGTTTGCTTATTTGTTTGGCATCAGAGGAGTTTTTATAGCCCAGGTTCTTGCAAACATCCTTGCTGGAATGGTTGCAGTAATCTGGTACAGATTAATTTTTAGACAATTGTCATCTCCACAACAACAAACTTAAAAATCAATCTGCTTCTTGCAGTTGCTTGATGATGCTCTCGTCTTCCAAGGTTGAAATATCTTGGGTAATTTCCTCGCCTTTCGCCAAAGACTTCAGCAGCCTTCGCATGATCTTTCCTGATCTAGTTTTAGGTAGATTATCTGCGTAACGGATTTCATCTGGTTTCGCGATTGGGCCCAATTCTGAGGCAACCCAATCTCTTAAAACCATTGTCATCTTGCTTTTATCTTGTCCTTGTGGACGAGCGCCTTTGGGGACTACGTATGCAAAAATGCCTTCGCCTTTGATCTCATGAGGCTTCCCAACCACTGCTGCTTCAGCAACACTGGGATGTGCAACTAACGCAGACTCGACTTCCATTGTGCCTAAACGATGTCCAGAAACATTCAATACATCATCAATTCTTCCCATAATCCAAAAATAACCATCAGCATCACGATGAGCACTATCTCCAGCAACGTAATACTGCTGATCAAAACGCTCCCAATAAGTATCCAAATACCTTTGATTGTCTCCCCAAATGGTTCTTAACATTGAAGGCCATGGTTTTTTTACTACTAAATAGCCTCCTTGGCTTGGGTCAGATATATGAAACCCTTGCTCATCAACAATATCTGCCATGATCCCAGGCAATGGCTGCGTGCAGGAACCGGGTTTTGTGCTAGTTACTCCTGGAATTGGACTAATCATAATTGCACCAGTTTCAGTTTGCCACCATGTATCCACAATAGGGCATTGTTCCCTGCCTATGGTCTTGTGGTACCACATCCATGCTTCTGGGTTGATGGGTTCACCAACTGTACCAAGCAGACGGAGTCTTGAAAGATCATATTTATTTGGTAGTTCGTCTCCTAATTTCATGAGGGCTCTAATGGCTGTTGGGGCAGTATAAAAAATAGAAACTTTGTGGCGTTGACAGATGTCCCAAAATCGACCTCCATCTGGATATGTGGGGGCTCCTTCGTAGATCATAATTGTCGTTCCAGCTGCCAATGGACCATAAGTCACATAACTGTGCCCTGTTATCCAACCAACATCTGCAGTACACCAAAAAATATCATCCTGGGCTAAATCAAACACCCATTTATTGGTCAATTTAGCATTCAGAATGTATCCAGCAGTTGAATGCTGAATGCCTTTGGGTTTTCCAGTAGATCCCGAGGTGTAGAGAATAAAAAGTGGGTGCTCTGAAGAAACAGAAACTGCTTCACAAGTCTCATCTTGCCCTTCAACCAATTCATGCCACCAGATATCTCTATCTTGTTTCATTGGAATTTTATTTTTAGCTCTTTGCAAAACCACAACGTGTTTTACAGAATCACAATTCTCTTGTAGCGCTGTATCGGTTGACTCTTTGAGTGGAATAACCTGACCGCCTCGATAACCACCGTCTGCTGTAATTACAAGCGATGCATTTGCGTCTTGTATTCGATCTCGCATTGCCTTGGCTGAAAATCCACCAAAAACCACTGAGTGAACAGCACCAATCCTAGCACAAGCTTGCATTGCTATGATTGCCTCTGGGACCATCGGCATGTAGATGATTACCCGATCTAGTGGCTGCACTCCTAAGCTCAATAAACCATTAGAAAAACGGCAGACTTCTGTTAAGAGATCAGCATAACTTAAAGATCTAACATCGCCATTTTCTCCCTCAAAAATAATAGCTGTTTTACTAGGTTGCTTGCTCACATTAACATCCAAACAATTGTAGGATGCGTTTAATTCTCCATCAGCAAACCACTTATAATTTGGCGCTTGGCTCTCATCTAAGATTTCGGAAAAAGGAGAGAACCATTGAATTTCCTGACGAGCTAGGTCAGCCCAAAATTTTTCATAATTATCAGTAGCTTCCTGTTTTAGCCTTGCAAGCGATTCAGCAGTTAATTGGGAATTTGACACAAACCTTTCAGGAGGATCAAAACGTCTTGTTTCTTTTAAAATAGATTCGATTTTATCCTGGCTCATTTAGCTATCCATTTATATTTCTGAAAGAAGTTGCTCGAATACATCAATTGTCTGACTCAAATACGCCTCACCAAAGAGGGTTAAATGATTCAGCAAATGATATAAATTGTATAAATTTTGCCTGACCTTGAATCCATAATCTAGTGCCCACTGGTAATTATATGCATCATAAAAAACCTGTGGAAAACCTCCAAATAATTTTGCCATTGCGAGATCTGCTTCTCTGTCACCATAGTAAATTGCCGGGTCAAATACCACGGGGGTAAAGTTATTTATTGTGCCCCAATTCCCGGACCATAAGTCACCATGCAATAAAGATGGTTGAGGTTTGTATTCGTCAAAAAAAAGAGGTAATGCTTCCATTAGTCGCTCTGCTTTTTCTTCTAGTCTTGATCGATAGCCACGTTCAAAAGCCCATGTTAATTGGGGCTGCAACCTATATTTCTTAAAAAAACTTATCCAATTTTCGTGCCAATGATTCTTCTGTGGACTTAAACCAATCCAGTTATCCTCACTAAACCCAAAAAATTCGTTGCTATTCTGATGCAATAAGGCCAATTGTTTGCCGAGAATTTCTCCGGAAAATAAATTATCTTTTTTAAGATCAAAATATTCACAAATAAGAAAAGAACACGTGGATGTTTCTCCAACAAAAATAACTTTAGGCACTTTGATAACCCCTGCAACAGCCAGTGTTTCTAGGCCTATTTTTTCAGATATTAATAGAGGTAAATCGCTGAGTGAGCCTGTTTTTATAAAATAATACCCATCAGAGCCCCTTACCTTATGTTTTGCAATTCGCCCCCCTACAGGCAGCAGATCAAGATTTTGTTCTTGCAGTGGTAGATTTGAAACTGCAGCAATTTCTTCTATGGAATTTGCCAAAATTGTTGTGGTTTTTTAGACCTTTTTTTCTAAGTGTATGCGCCTATGTATTGGGCTTGTTTTAGGAATGTAGCCAAATAAAAAATCCATTTGGTCAGCAAGTATATTCCGACCTTTTAGATAAATATATTCGGCATAATTGGGAACAAATGGGATGGCTAAAAGTTGAACGCTTGCCTGCTCTGGGGTTCTCCCGCCTTTATGGTGGTTACATCGTTTGCATGCTGTTACCACATTATTCCATGCATCTAAACCGCCTTGACTGATAGGTGTGACATGATCCCTTGTCAATGATCTTCTACTAAAACGACAGCCGCAATACAAACAAAGGTGAGCATCACGCTTGAATAATGTTTGGTTATTCAGAGGTGGGATATATTGGTTGATTTTGTCTTGGAAATGTTTCGACCTGCCGTTGGTTGCAATGATTGAATTCACATTGATTTGACTTCTCTTTCCTGTAATTGAGTTGATTCCACCAAAAACCGTGTATATGTCAGCACCGAGTGTGTAGACAACCTGATCAACTGCATACAGTCTCACTGCATCCTTGTAATCAATCCATTCCAATGGCAAACCGGTTGTGTCAATTCGTAAAGCCTCTTGGCCAAGATGTCTCATTTGCCTAAACTCTTGCATTTGTTAAAGTCTTTCATGTTGCAAATTATGACGAAACTCTGAATATTTATCACCCAAAATTTAATTATTTATCCAAAACTAAGAATTGTATTCTTGGCTTAAAAGCAAACTGCTTTCATGCATGTATTGACAACAAGCTATGGTTGCTCAGGTTTTACCGCTGTCCTAGGATTTAAATTCTGAAACCAAAGTAGTGATTGAGTCTTTGGCATCACCAAACAACATTCGTGTGTTAGTTTTGAAAAATAAAGGGTTTTCTATGCCTGCAAATCCTGGTGCCATTGATCTTTTTAAAACAAATGTGGTTTTTGCTTTATCAACATTAATAATTGGCATGCCATATATTGGGCTTTGCGGATCCTCTCTGGCTGCAGGATTTACGACATCATTTGCGCCAATTACTATACAAACGTCCGTTGTTTCCATTGTGGGATTAATATCATCTGGTTCAATTAATTGGTCATATGGAACATTGGCTTCAGCTAGAAGCACATTCATGTGTCCTGGCATTCTCCCAGCTACTGGGTGAATAGCGTATTGTACATCAGTGCCGTTTTCCTCTAAGAGCTCTCCAAGCTCGCGAACAGAGTGTTGGGCTTGTGCGACTGCCATGCCATAACCAGGTACAACAAGAACAGAAGAAGCCGCCTCTAGAATTAAATAAGCGTCTTCAACATTAATGGGTCTAATTTCGCCTTGCTCTGCAGATGGATCACCAACACTCACAACAGACCCAAAACCACTGAATAAAACGTTCGCCAAAGATCGGTTCATCGCTTTACACATAATATTGGTTAGAATCAATCCACTGGCGCCTACTAATGCACCCGCAACAATCAATACGTTGTTGAGAATAACAAAACCAGCTGCGCACGCTGCAAGCCCTGAGTAACTATTGAGAAGAGCAATAACAACTGGCATATCTGCACCGCCAATAGGGATAACAATTAAAATTCCCAGTAAAAAAGACAATGCGACAGCTGCGACCAGTATCTGCCAATCCATTGTAATGAGTAAGTCTTGAAATGAAACCATTTCAATACCTAGAAACAATAGGGTGACCATCAAAATTCCATTAATCCATTGTTGTCCTTTATAAATAACTGGGTTTCCTGTGATGGTTCCAGACAACTTACCATATGCAATTAAACTGCCTGTAAAAGTTAATCCTCCGATGACTACTGTTAGAAATATTGGTACTAATATTCCTATATTGTGTTGAGCAGATAAAAGATACTCAGAAGAGCCAACAAGCAAACTGGCAATCCCGCCAAACCCGTTGAAAATGGCAACCATTTCTGGCATTGCTGTCATTTTTACTTTGGTGGCAACAATTACACCAACCAAAGATCCTAAAACCAACCCAACAAAGATCCACTTGTAATCGACAATACTTTGGTCCAGTAAGGTCACCACCACAGCTATAAGCATCCCTAAGGCAGAAATTAGATTGCCTTTTCTTGCTGTCTCTGCAGAACCAAGCATCTTCAGTCCTGAAATAAACAACACCGCAGCTAATATATAAATAACATTAACCAAGGCTTTGTTACTGGCTTCTGAAAAAATTGTGTTTAAGATTTCCATTTACTTCTTCTTAAACATACTCAGCATTCGATTGGTAACCAAGTACCCCCCAACGACATTAACTGTCGCAAAAAAAACAGCGACCATGCCAAGGATAAAAGAGATTTCAGATTCTATATTTTCAGCTCTCGAAGAAAGAATTGCTCCTACGATTGTGATGCCAGAAATTGCATTCGCGCCAGACATTAAAGGTGTGTGTAAAATTGATGGAACTTTAGAAATCAATTCAATCCCTAAGAAAATCGAAAGCATTAACACGAATAACAATAAAATAAATACGGCATCCATATCTTTAGTCTCCTTTTTTAACGAATGCGTTTACCAATTCACCAGCATAGCTAACTATACAGCCTGATAAAATTTCATCCTCTAAGTCAATATTAACGACCGCTTTTTCCTGGTCCCAACATTCATCAATTATGTTGTAAATGTTGTTGGCATATACCTGGCTTGCATTTTCGGCAACTTCAGCCGGCAAGTTATTCATTCCTACTATTTGCACACCATTGGAGATTACGGTTTCCCCTAAAACAGAACCTTCAACATTGCCCCCAGTACTTACTGCCATATCTACAATGACGCTTCCAGATTTCATTACGGCTATCATATCTTGTGTAATGATGCGTGGAGCAGGACGTCCGAAAACTTGAGCTGTAGTAATAATTACATCTGAATTACTGCAAGCTTTGATCATGCCCTGTCTTTGTAATTCAAGTTGCTCTGCTGTCAATTCTTTTGCATAACCTTGTTCAGTTTCTTCTGATGCTCCAATATCAATTTTAATAAACTTAGCGCCCAATGAGAGCACTTGCTCTTCAACAACTGGCCGAGTATCAAATGCTTCTACTCTGGCACCAAGTCTTTTTGCTGTTGCAATTGCCTGCAATCCAGCTACGCCTACCCCAACGATAAAAACCTTAGCAGGAGAAATCGTTCCTGCTGGAGTCATCATCATTGGAAAAACCTTACCAAGTCGTTTGGCTGCTTCGATGACAGCGCTGTAACCACCCAAGCTCGCTTGTGAACTTAATGCATCCATTTTCTGTGCTCGAGTAATTCGAGGAATTAATTCCATGCTAATGGAGGTAACAGATGCTTCTACAAAAGCATCCACCAAGCTTTTTTCCTTAATTGGGTCCAAGAAACTTATATGAATACAATCTTTCTTTAGAACCGGTATTTCCTCTACAGGGGGGGCGTTTAATCGGCAAATTATATCGGCCTTAGACAATGTATCAAGACGGTTTTTGGTAATAATACCTCCAGCCCCTGCATAGTCCTTATCATCGATATTAATTGATTTTCCGGCACCAGATTCTATTAAAACCTCAGCTCCCAATCCAACATATTTCTTAACCACTAATGGAACAATGGCTATTCTGGTTTCATTGTTTTGTTCTTTAGGAAAAAATATTTTCATGTTGTGATTTCGGAGCTCTGTCCAATATTTGTTTTGGGAAGATATATTGACCTGATAAATATGTCAAGATACAAAAAACTATCAAAAGATTATGCTATTCTGCCAATCATGTTTTTTGAATTTGTAATGGAGCGATTTCAATCGCTGTATGAAAATGAGGTTGACTTCAACTTA
This sequence comes from uncultured Woeseiaceae bacterium, assembly GCA_964633465.1. GTDB lineage: Bacteria > Pseudomonadota > Gammaproteobacteria > Steroidobacterales > UBA11654 > DTSX01. Next base: position 10,463 of record CAZWGB010000035.1, read on the forward strand.
AGCGATAGTGGCGTCCATCCTCTGACTATTAATGACTTGCTGAATGAAGAAGAAATTCAACATTTCTTAAATATGGAAATAGGTTATGGATACTCACAAGGAGATCCAACTCTCCGAGAAAACATATCAACTTGGTACCAAAATAAAAATGGATCCAATATTCTGGTCACTAATGGTTCCGCCGAAGCAAATTTTATAGCTGCATGGTCACTAGTGAATCCAGAGGATGAGGTAATTTTGATGCTCCCGAATTACATGCAAGTACCGGGCTTGGCTAAAATAATTGGTGCTGATATTAAATACATTTACCTGAAAGAAGAAAATGACTGGCATTTAGATTTAAATGAGCTTAGGTCGCTGCTTACCAACCAAACTAAACTCATCTCAATCTGCAATCCCAGCAATCCCACAGGGGCAGTGATGTCAGATGAAGAAATGAAAGAATTGGCTGATTTAGCCCAGCAATTTGATGTTTATGTCCATTCGGATGAAGTTTATCGTGGCTCAGAGTTGGATGGTCCTGAAACCAAGAGTTTTAATGAATTTTACGACAAGACAATTGTCTCCTGTGGCTTATCAAAGTCATTTGCTCATCCTGGCCTTAGAATTGGATGGTTGGTAGCTGATGCAGCCTTGATTGCAGAGTTGTGGGCCCATAAAGACTATTCATCCATTTGTGCTTCAGTGTTGTCTCAAGAAATAGCAAAAAAAATAATGGAGCCAGAAACTCGTAAAAAAATCCTATCAAGATCAACAACAATGCTGTCTTCAAATTTACAATTGTTTCAAGATTGGTTGGATTCGCACCAAGATCTCTTTAGTTTTGTTCCCCCGCAAGCGGGAGGCATGGCATTCGTTGGTTACCAAATGAACATCAACAGTACTGAGCTTGCTCATAAATTAAGAACAGATCAGAGTGTTTTAATTGTGCCTGGTGACTGCTATGGCATGGATAAGTATTTGCGTTTTGGCATAGGCTCACCAAGTGATTATCTTTCTCAAGGGCTCAATCTTGTAAGTGAGTGCATTCAACAACTAGACTATTGAAAAAATCGATACTCAAGGTTGCTCTTAACGTCCCTATTGGCAATCTGTTTGATTATAAAATACCCTCAAAAAGCTTGATTCAACCCAAAAAAGGTCAGCGGGTTAAGGTTCAGTTTGGAAAGCAAGAAAAAATAGGGTTCATCCATAGTATTGTCTCTAAAACCACAGTTCCTGCAAACAAGCTTAGGACAGTATTAAAGATTATTGATGATGAGCCCTTAATCAACAATGAGCTCTTTACTCTAATTTCATGGGTTGCAAGATACTATCACCACCCAATTGGGGAAGTTTGTTCAACAGCTGTACCCTTGTATTTACGACAAGAAAAAACTCCAAAAATAGACTCAACATCAAAAGAATCATTTCAGCGAGAGACGCATAAAAAACTCACAGAAGAACAAGAAAAAGGGTTTAAAAAAATACTGTCTTGTTTTAACCAACACCAAACTGTGCTTTTGGATGGAGTTACAGGGAGCGGCAAAACTGAGCTTTATTTACAATCCATTGACCGCAACCTTAAAAAAAATCAGCAAGTATTGATCTTGGTCCCAGAAATTGGTTTAACTCCTCAAATTTTTAAACGTTTTCAAAGAAGATTTGGCAACACTGTGAGTGTCTTACATTCTGGCATCACAAACAAACAAAGAGCAGAAATTTGGATGAAAGCAAGTCAGGGCAATCTACGGATGGTGATTGGTACAAGATCTGCTGTTTTTACTCCGTTTAAAAACTTGGGGATGATTATTGTTGACGAAGAACATGATCCGTCTTTTAAGCAACAAAGTGGGCTGTGTTATTCAAGTAGAGATATAGCGATTGTAAGAGCAACACAAAGCAAAGCTTTCATACTCCTTGGGTCTGCTACTCCCTCATTTGAGTCTTTAATGAATGCTAAGAATGGAAAATATAAAAAAATTACCCTCAAAAAAAGAGTTTTTTCTACTCCTCTTCCAAAAACAAACATCATAGATTTAAGGGTTCATGCTCAAAAACAAGGACTAACTAAGTTTCTAATAAAAGCCATAAAAAAACACATAACCAAAAACAACCAAGTCTTACTCTACTTAAATCGAAGGGGGTTCTCTCCTGCTACAGTTTGTTTAGACTGTGGGAATATAGAAGAATGTCCTCGTTGTGACACTAGTCTTGTTTTGCATAAGAGAAAAAAGCTTTTAGTTTGCCACCACTGTGACCACAACAAGTTATGGAAAAAAATTTGTACTGAGTGTGGCTCTGAATCAAGACCTTTGGGCGAGGGAACAGAACAAATAGAGATTTCACTAAAGAACGAGTTTCCAAACACGCAAATAGTTAGGATAGACCGAGATACTGTTAAATCTAAAAAACAAAGAGCTCGCTTACTAGACCAAGCAAAATCGGGAGAAGGACAAATTTTATTAGGCACGCAAATGTTAGCTAAAGGCCATGATTTTGCAAACTTATCTATGGTTGCAATCATCAATGCTGATCAGGGAATGTTTGGTAGTGATTTCAGAAGCAGCGAAAGATTTGCACAAACATTTATTCAAGTCTCAGGAAGAGCTGGCCGAAGAAAAGAAGTGGGTGAGGTATTTTTACAAACATACAATCCAAAAAACCCTTTACTAAATACAATTATATCTCGGGGCTACAATGCATTTTTTTCAGAAGCTATATTGGATAGAAAAGCCCCTCTGTGGCCTCCTTATTCCCATTTGGCAGTGTTACATGCACAGTCCACAAAAAAGAACTCAGTTTTCAACTTTTTGAAAACTATAGAAACAGAAGGTAAGAATGTTAACTTTGGCAGCACAATGCTACTTGGTCCAGTGCCATCGCCAATCGAAAAAAAAGCTGGAAAATTCAGAGGACAGTTATTGTTGCTAAACACAAACAGAAAGGAGTTGCATCAATTTCTGGACAAACTCTTATGCATGATTAAAAGCACAAAAAAGACCAGTAAGGTCAAATGGTCTCTTGATGTGGATCCAATTGATCTATCATAAGAAAA
>CAZWGB010000036.1:0-13476 GCA_964633465.1 uncultured Woeseiaceae bacterium
ATAGGTATGAGCTTGCCAATATTAAGTCGTTAAATTTTTACGTACACGGTATCTTACAAGACGGAGTCTCTTCGAGCACGCGTATGGATGCACAGGCAAAATCTCTCGGTGAGTATTTGCGGGCCAAGCTGATAGATGTGCCAGTGGAAATTATTGAGGAACTGTAAATGAATGATTCAACAAAATTGTTGTCACTTGAAGGATTGGTGTTTGAGGCAACTGAAATAAAAATCGATGGGCATGTACTCTCAATTACCCTAAATCGACCTGAGAAACGCAACGCGATTAACACCGTTATGGGAAATGAAATTGCATACGCACTTTCCTATGCATTGCAGGAAAAAAACATTAGGGTGGTCATCATTCAAGCCAAGGGCGAAGTTTTTTGTGCAGGCGGGGATTTAGCAAGCATGTCAGGCAAGGTCGAAGAAACGGCATCAACTGTGCCAAAAATCGGTGGTTTTGACAGTATTAGTCTACTCATTCGGAATTTAAACAAGCCCGTGATCTGTAAGATCCAAGGATCCGTCTATGCAGGGGCCTTACTGATGGTCTCTAATGCCACCCATGCAGTTGCAGTTGATGATGCAAAATTCGCAGCACCGGAAATTAAGCGCGGCATATGGCCTTTTATGGTGATGGCAGGATTGTTCAGAGTGATGCCTAAAAGACAAGGCTTGGACTTTATTATGAGAGGAGAGGCAATCGATGCAATGACCGCAGAGAAATACGGTTTAATTACACAGGCTGTGCCCAAAGATGAGTTGGATCAAACCGTTCATAAATTGGCAAACGATTTTGCAAATCTGCCACCAAACACTATGAAAATGGGTTTGGAGGCTTACAATCGTCAAGATTCGATGGCGTTTGATGAAGCCCTCCCATATTTAAATGAACAATTGACAAAATGCTTAGAGGCCGAAGATGCAAAAGAGGGTATTGCCGCATTTTTTGAAAAACGAGAACCAAAATGGAAAAGTGGAAAGGATAAATCTTGATTGTAATCGGATGACCGTTTATTAGGGGAAAGAGTATGGGTGTATTGAAAGGAAAAATTGCCGTGGTTACTGGAGCAGGCAGGGGCATCGGCAGAGAAATCTGTTTAAGTTTTGCAAAACAGGGTGCAAAAATAGTAGCTAATGATTTAGGCGCAGCAAGAGATGGCACCGGTGAAGGCAAGGTAGCCGATGCTGTCGTAAAAGAAATCCAAGCCTTAGGCAGCGAGGCTGTGGCTAATTATGATTCGGTAACGAAGGTAGAAGGAGGCAAAAATATTTTCCAAACTTGTATAGAGGCTTTTGGTGGTATGGATATTCTGGTTAACAATGCTGGGATTTTAAGAGATAGAACGCTCTTCAATATGGAAGAAAGCGATTGGGATGGAGTCATCGATGTTCATTTGAAAGGACACTACAACTGTAGCCGTCCTTTTGTTAGATACATCAGGGACAGTGAAAGGTTAAACTGCCGTATTATAAATATGTCTTCTGTTTCCGGTCTTTATGGAAGTTTTGGGCAAACAAATTATGGTGCTGCTAAAGCAGGTATAGCTGGGTTTACAAGATCATTGGCTTTGGAAGTTGCTAAATATAAATGCACTGTCAACACCATATCCCCAGGTGCGGCAACACGAATGACTTTTGACTTAATTGAGGCTGCGGGAGGAGAATATGATGAGACAGATTGGACCCAGGGACCTGAGCAAATAGCACCAGTGATTACTTGGTTGTGCTCAGAGGCCGCCAAAAATGTTACATCTCAGATCATTCACTCCCAGGCAGGGATACTTGGAATCATGCAGCAACCTGCTGTGATCAAGTCTTTTACCACAGAAAACCTTTGGACCGTGGAACAACTCGATGGGTTGATGCCAGAGCTCATTGAAGCAAAAAAAGACCATGATCGTGAAGTGTCTGTAAAAGGTGTCCCAAAAAAAGTTTAGATGTGACTTAATTTGAAAAGAATGAATGAAGTAAAATAAGGTTAAAATGGTTGATATAAATATCAGTAAAAGGAGATAAAAATGGATCTTGATTATGGCCCAGAATACGAAGACTTTCGCAAAGAGGTCAGGGACTTCTGTAGAAAATATCAGGGGTTGGAATTTAGCGAGAGCTTAGGCCCATTAGGCCCAAGACTGGGGGCAGGTAAAAAATCCGAGAACAATAATGCACTGACCATGACTCGTTCCGAATGGCAGAAAATTCTGATAGAGCAGGGTTACTTTGCAAGAGAGATACCTAAAGAATACGGGGGCTATGGTGGAAGCATTGATATTTTGAAGAACAAAATAATCAACTCTGAATTTGCAAAAGCCGGCGTTCCTCCTGCGACCCGGGGTCAAGGTACTGATTATTTGGTGCCGACACTTCTTGAAATGGGAACTGAAGAGCAAAAACAAAAGTACATTAGACCAACACTGCATTTTGAAATGATTTGGTGCCAAGGTTATTCGGAGCCAAATTCAGGCAGCGATTTGGCCAGTTTACAGACTAAAGGTGTTATAGATGGCGACAGCTGGGTGATCAATGGTCAAAAGATTTGGACCAGTACTGCCAAATATGCTCACATGATGTTTTGTTTGGTCAGAACCGAACCAGATGCACCCAAACATAAAGGTATCAGTTATTTACTCATCCCAATGGACACACCAGGTATTGAAATAAGACCCCTGGTTGATATGACCCTGGATGCGGGTTTTAACGAAGTATTTTTCACCGATGTCAGGATCCCTGCTGGCAATATTGTGGGTGAGAGAGGCCAAGGCTGGCTGGTAGCAAATAAAACATTGGTTCACGAAAGAGGTTCTTTGGGAGATCCAACTGCGATTGTGAGCAGAATGAATCAATTGATTGAATTAATGAAGACTGAAACCCTTGATGGCAAAAGAATCATCGATAAACCTGTTTTTCGTGACCGAGTTATGAAAATCCAAGGCAGGGTTTTGGCTGTTCAAAACCATGGATTAAGACTATTGTCAGCAAGGCTGAATAACAGAAAAGATGCGATGTTCGGAATTATGATTCTGAAATTAATAGGAACAGAACTCAGGCATGAACTCGAAGGTCTCGCGATTGACGTGATGGGGGAACTTGGAACCCTTTATCAAGACAGCCCCAATCTTAGAGATAATGGCAGCTGGCAGTTTGCTTATATGATGTATTTGGGACTGATTATTGGTGGTGGTACCAACCAAATACAAAAAAACATCATTGCTGAAAGAGGCCTCGGTCTTCCTAAAGCACCAAAAATAAAGGAGGCCTAACCATGTATTTTGGACTCTCAGAAGAACAGGAATCCTTTCAAGACAGCTTGGATAAATTCCTTGAAGATGCTGTTTCCTTGGAATTGATACAAAGTTATGCTCACGGTGAAAATAAATCTTTACCAACAGAGGTGCATAATGGGCTGATTGAACTTGGAATCAACGGCCTCATTGTTCCAGAAGAATTTGGAGGATTGGGCTTGGATCTATTGTTTGCAGCCGCTGCTTCCCAATCATTGGGTGCAGGGATTGCTCCAGCACCATTTGCAGGATCTTATGTAATGGCACCTCTTGCCTTGGTAAAAGCTGGTTCTGATACTCAGAAATCTGAGTATTTGGAAGCAATTGGTGAATCAAGAATCCACTTTGGTGTAGGTGTTTCAGAATACATTGGGGCTCGTGAAGATGCTGCCATTACTTTTGATGGCAACAAAGCCAATGGCAGAGCCTTGTTTGTCATCGATGCCAGTGGTGCTTCGCACTATTTACTGACTGATAAAAATGGCACATTCGGTATTGTACAATCCGATGATCACGGATTAACTAAAATACCTTTGACAACCGTAGACAAAACCTGCGGCGCACTTGAATTATTGCTCAAGGATTGCGAAGTGGAAATCTTGGAAGGGTCAGTTGAGAATGAAACGGTGGTTCGATCGGTTATTGATGCAGGCAGAATTATGATAGCCGCAGATTCCTTGGGGGCTGCAGCAGTAATGATCAAAAAATCTGTTGATTATGCCAAAGAAAGAAAGCAGTTTGGCAGAGCCATAGGTTCTTTTCAGGCGGTCAAACATATGTGTGCGCAAATGGCGGCAGATCTTGAGCCCTGTTATGCCATGGTCTGGTATGCTGCACACTGCCAAAATAACATACCTGAAGAAGCTACTTTAATGTCGTGTCATGCAAAAGCACATGTTTCAGAAGTTGCTACCGCCGTAGCTAAAACTGCAACGGAAGTTCATGGAGGTATGGGTTTTACGGATCTACTTGGTCTGCATTATTGGTTTAAGCGCATAGGCTTGAATCGACAAATTCTAGGTGGTCCTGAATTGGTACGCGAAGAAGCTGCAAATATACAGAACTTCTAAACTATTGAGAAAAACTGAGATTAAGCAGTTTCTTCTTGATAGGCTCCCTGTTCAAAATTTTCAAGTAAATTGAATTTTTGAATTTTTCCAGAACCTGTTAACGGCCATTCTTCGACAAACATCCATTTGGTTGGTGTTTTTACCGGTGATAAATATTGTCTACAGTGAGCAATAAGCTCAGATATCTTGGGTTTATCATCGACGGGCCTAATAAAACAGCCTACAATCTCTCCCCATTTTGGGTCTGGGATCCCCACCACGGCAACTTCAGCAACTGCTGGATGCTCAAGTAGAGTATTTTCAATTTCAGCAGGAAATAAGTTTTCACCACCACGGATAATCATTTCCTTAAGACGACCGGTGATCTTCACATATCCTCTTTCATCCATGGAGCCTAGGTCACCCGTATGCAGCCAGCCGCTTGCATCAATTGTAGCTTTGGTTGCTTCGGGATTGTCGTTGTAACGCAACATATTGCAGTAGCCTCGGGAACATATTTCGCCAATGGTGTCTAAGGGCAAAACTTCCGATGTTTGGGTATCAAGAATGGCTATATCTTTATTTGGCAGCGGTTGTCCCACAGTGTTGCAAATATCTTCTTCGCTGTCATCTGGGAAAGTTTGAGTCAGCACCGGTGATGTTTCTGTTTGTCCATACACTGTTGAGAATCTGCAATCCACGGTATTTTTTACTCTTCTGACCAATTCTGGGGCAACCATCGAGCCACCGGAGATAGCAATTTTGACAGAAGAATAATCCACTGGGCTAACCTCATGTGAATCCAGTAATGCAATAAGCATTGTCGGGACGCCAAAAAATGTAGTTCCTTTTTCCTGCTCCGTCAAAGCGTTAACTTTTGGAGGATCGAAGAACTTAATCAAGATTAATTTGCCTCTTTTTTGTACACAACCCAACAGTGCTAGAGCGCAGCCTGAGGTGTGAAACATGGGCATGAAATTCAGCCAGATATCGTCTCTCCCAATATCCACTCGATCAGCACAAAGTCGAGCATTATTGGTCAGTCCCAAGTGATGCAAGACAGCACCTTTTGGAAATCCTGTGGTCCCGGATGTGTATTGAATTTGTGCAGCATCTAGTGGTTGAACTTCGGGTAATTCCACTGGAGCAACATCGATGCCATAAAACTCATCTTTATTGTCCATGTCAATAATGGATTTTATGTTGGGCAGATCTTTAGTCGCTTTTTTCGCTATCTCAAGCATCGGGTTGCCACGATATTCGTGGATTAGATAAAGAGCAGAGGATTGAGATTGTTCTAAAACATAATGAAGTTCATTCACTTGATAGGATGGATTTACCGTAACCAAAACCATACCTGAAAGTGCACATGCAAACTCCAATATTACCCACTCAGCCGTATTTGGAGACCAAACAGCAATTTTGTCTCCAGGGTTGAATTGGTTTAAAAGATTGTAGGCAAGTCTTTCTGAATCCTGCAATAATTCTTGATAGGTCCATTCCTGACCCAGTTCGCATTCCATGTTTGTTTCTACCAACGCAACTTTATCGGGATCTTCTTTTGCAGCAATTCTTAAGATATCGCCTACAGTGAGATCAGTGATCTCTTCATCTTCAATTGCTGGAAAAAAACTGTTTTTTAATTGCATCGCTACTTGTTTCTATTGTTGCTAAAACCCATAAAATACCATTGCCATCAAAATTAGTATGACCCATATCAACCAAATGAGCCATGCTGATATGGCCAAAGAAACTGCCAAACAAGAACCCACAGTAAAAAGAATAAGAATAAAAAATTCAATCATACTTTGTCCGGGTTATGGGTAAAACTCGGGATATCTTCATCAATGGGTGACCAAGAATGTGCTGATGAACTGAAAAAGCTTGAATCTATTTTTAGCCATGAAGAATCATCCAGGCTCCCAGCTTTTACAAATTTCACTTCCGGCATTTCTTCAATAAAACTCAATACAGGAGATCCGCATTCCCTACAGAAACCTCTGTTCATATTTCGACCGCTGGCAGTGGTGGTTGTATGAAATTTCAGCTCGCCTTCCATCTTTATAGCCTTAGAGGGCAGCATCAAAATCGTCGCTTTGCCACTGCCTGTGGATTTTTGACAATCTATACAATGACAATGATGTGCAGAGATTAGATTGGGTTTCTCAAATCCAAACTTTACTGCTCCGCATAGGCAACCACCTGATTCAGATTCGTTACTCATTTATGACTCCTTTTTAATTTTAGTCTCATTGATACCTTAAAAAATTTCCTCAAAGAAATTCTGCATCGATTTCCAGGATCGCTCGGAGGCAGATTTATTATACTGGGTTCCAAGATTTGGATCATTAGCATCAGGTTTGGTAAAAGCATGGTAAGTTCCACCATAGCTGTGTAATTGCCAATCAGCTCCAGCTTCGGTCATTTCTTTTTGGAATGCATCTACCATATCCAAAGGAACCATGGGGTCCCTTTCACCATGTAGAACTAAGATTTTTGCTTGGATTCCTTTTTCTGAAATATCTGATCCCATAAGAAGGCCGTGAAAACTCACAACTCCTTGAAAATTCTCTCCAGTTCTAGCCAAATCTAGTACCACCAAACCACCTAGGCAATAACCTATGGCTGCGACTTTGTTGGGGTCAACACCAGGTAAACTCTTTCCAAAATGCAATGCAGAGGTTATGCGATCTTTGAGTACATCTCTATCACTGAGCAATGGCTCCATTAGAGATTGATTTTCTTCTGTGCTGCTACCAACCTTGCCATTGCCATACATATCTACGGCAAATCCAACGTAACCAAGGGCAGCAAGATCTTCGGCTCTCTCATGAACAAAATCATCCTTACCAGCCCAAGTGGGAGCAATTAAAACCAAAGGGGCTTTTTCTTCATCCGGGAAGGCAAGATAGCCTTTTAATTCAATATCAGCAGCTTGATAATTAACTGTTTCTGTCTTCATCTATGAATCTCCTAATTTTGCATGCATAAAAGGATTGTACTCTAAGCAAAGTACTTTACTCAAAGCCTAGTGCTGTCTCAAGCATTCTAATTTGTGTAAAATGAAACCAATAAACAAAAACCTGGTTTTATAGATTACATGAAGATTGATTCTGGAATATTGGCAGACAACCCCAAAGATGCAGGTCCAACAGCTAAGTATTTCGAGGATGCTGGTTACGATGGGGTTTTTACGTTTGAGGGTGCTCACGATCCATTTTTGCCTTTGGTCTCAGCTGCAATGGCAACTGAAAAAATAGAGTTGATCACATCCATTGCTGTTGCCTTTTCCAGAAACCCAATGATCTTGGCGAACATTGGCTACGATCTTAATTTGGTCTCCGAAGGCAGGTTTATTTTGGGACTGGGATCGCAGATCAAACCGCACATCACCAAACGATTTTCGATGCCATGGTCTAAGCCGGCTGCACGGATGAAAGAAATGGTTATGGCAATACAAGCAATTTGGGATTGTTGGCAGAATGGTACCAGGTTGAATTTTCGTGGGGATTTCTACAGCCATACGTTGATGACTCCATTTTTCAATCCAGGCCCCAATCCACATGGGATAGGTAAAATTTATGTTTCTGCAGTAGGGCCACTAATGACCCGAGCTGTCGCTGAGTCTGCTGATGGTTTATTGGTCCATCCTCTCAACACCACCAAATACATTGAAGAAGTAACTCTGCCTGTCTTGGAAGAGGGTTTGGCTGCTGCTGGAAAGAAAAGATCCGATTTTGATTTATCAGTAAATGTTATGACTGCCGTGGGATTGACTGAAGAATCCACTCAGAACGCGATCAATGCCACCAAACAGCAGATCGCATTTTACGGCTCAACGCCTAATTACATTGCGGTTCTGGAGATGCATGGAGTAGGGGATCTCCATCCGGAACTCAATCGGTTATCAAAACAGGGGAAGTGGGAAGAGATGGGCTCCCTGATAGATGACGATTTTCTAAACACCGTTGCCGTTGTTGCTGAAACCCCGGAGGAAGCGGCAAAAGAAATAAAGGCAAGATATGGGGAATGTGGGGATCGCATAACACCGATACTTTATTCAGGTGAGAATGAGTTGGCGCCAGCGATCCTGAATGCACTGAAAAGTTAATCCTCAGTAAACTTTTTCTCAGTCTTGGAATTTCGGCGGTCGTTTCTCAAAGAAAGCCATCACTGCCTCTTTGTTGTCAGGTGAACCGATCAACTGGTTTTGAATTGTAGCTTCGGTTGAGAAAATTTCTTCGTAATCACTGTCATCAGCCATACGCATTATTTTCTTCGTCTGACTCAAAGCCTGAGGTGATCTTTGTGCCAGTTTTGTTGCCCAAGCTTTTGTCTCTGTAAGAAGATCCTCGCTAGGGACAACTTTGTTGGCCAGACCCAGTCCCAAACACCTAGAAGCTGGAATTTTTTCAGCTTCAATAGCCAATTGATAAGCCAATTTATAGCCAACTGTTTTTGTTAACAGCCAGTTGGCTCCACCGTCGGGAACCAAGCCAATGTTACTGAATACTGAAAGCAGATAAGCCTCTTCCGACATTACTGTTAAATCGCAAGCCATGGCAAAAGCAAAACCTATGCCTGCGGCAGGTCCTCTGACTGCAGAGATTACTGGTTTCGGCATGTTGATGATGTTCATGAAGATCGGTTTGTAGCCTTCAAGCAGACCTTTCTCAACTGCATCAGGACCACTTGATGGATCGATTGGCTCATTGAGGTCCGCGCCTGCTGAGAAACCTTTACCTGCACCGGTGAGAATGACACAACGGATGGAACTGTCTTCATAAGCAGCATCGGTTGCTTCCTTCATATCCAAAACCATTTGTTTATTAAAAGCATTCAGATTGTCTGGACGATTTAGAGTGATGGTTGCAATTTTGTTATCAACTTCATAAATAACCGTTTCAAATTCCATGTTTTATTTCTCCACTTTTCTTTCTTCTAGGTCTCTTAGATCAAGAGACGTTTCTTTGTTTCCCTTTCCAGTAAGGCTCTCTTAAATCTTTTCTCAGAACTTTTCCTGTTGGGTTACGAGGTATCTCGTTGATAAATTTTATAGTTTTTGGGCACTTAAAGCCCGCTATTTTTTCTCTCGAGTAAGCTATTATTTCATCCTCGTTAATAGAAGAATCTTCTGCAAGAATAACAAACCCCATAACGGTTTCTCCCCATTTCTCATCGGGAACACCAACCACCGCCGCATCCAATATTTGAGGATGACTCATCAGGGCATTCTCGACTTCTGCAGGGTATATATTCTCACCACCGGAAATGATCATGTCTTTAACTCTGTCATGAATGAAGAGAAATCCATCTTCATCAAAAAAGCCGGCATCCCCACTGTAGAACCATTCATCAACAATACTCTCCGCCGTTGCCTCAGGTCTGTTCCAATAACCCTTCATCACGGCGCCTGACTTTATGAGAATCTCTCCAACTTCACCGGTTCCCAATTCATTGTTATCAGTCCCCACAATTTTAATCTCAACTCCAGCAGGATAAGGTTGTCCGCAGGATCTCAGTTTACCTTTTGCAGGGTCATGATATTCAGGTGTCATGGTTGTTGCCATACCGCAAGTTTCAGTTAGACCGTAGACCTGCCAAAAATCACATTGCATTCTTTCTATTGCCTTGACCAAGGTGTCTTCAGCAATAGGAGAGGCTCCATAAATAACTTGTTTCAAAGAAGTAAAATCGGTCTCTTCTGATTTAGGGTGCTGTAGAAGGAAAAGTATGACTGCAGGTACGAATAGTGCGAGTTCAATTTTTTCAGACTCAATCAGTTCCAGTATCAGCCCTGGGTCAACCTCAGGAATGATGATATTTTTGCAGCCAAAAATAACACCCAGGACTGCATACAGTCCACCGGCAACATGAAATACAGGCATACAAATGAGATTCACAGAACCTTCGTGCCAGTCTTTGCACCAAGTCTGATCGACCATTGAAACAGCGTTTAAAACATTTGCATTCGTGAGTTGTGCTCCTTTTGGTAGGCCTGTAGTACCAGAAGTGTACATTTGCAAGACATCATCCTTAGCTTTGCTTGCCAACATCGGGTCTCTATTTTCCTGTCGGTCTCGCCATGTTTTATAATTTTCCCAGTCATCAATGGTATCTTTCATGGTGATAATTTTTCGTACTTTGGGGATTTCATTCTCAATCGGTTTAACAAGTCCATAAAATTCAGGATCTACAAAAAGGATTTCACTTTCTGAATCATTTAAAATAAAAGCGATTTCCGGTGCTGCCAATCGCCAGTTAATCGCCACCGGGACAGTCCTTGCTTTCATGTTTCCATAGAAAAACTCAAAGGTATCGGAGTTCTTGCCTAAGAAAGCCACACGAGAGTCAGGCTTGCATCCTTCTGCTATCAATCCTTGCGCCACTTTGTTGGCAGCTATATCAAAACCTTGATAGCTTGTTTCTTTGCCTGAGAACTTAAATGCTATGCTCTCAGAAGATTGTTTTACCCTCCATCGGAGTAGATCAACGAGGCTGGTTGTTTGAGGTATATTTTTCATTCTTTTTTCTTGATTTGCAAAATTAGCCTAAAAAAGAGTTTTTTTCCACTAAAATCTGGGTTTGTTGTTAAACAACAGTTTTTCCATTATTAGTAATTATTTCAAATGGTTAGTGTGTTCAGTGAGGTTAAATTATGACTAGTTTTAACTAAATGTTTTTGCTAAATGAAGCAACTCTTGGCATTATGATTTTAGAATAATAGTTACTGTATCGGAAAATTAATATTTCGAGTGTAATGAAAAATATAGTTGTTGGGGATATAAGTTACATAAGGGGACTGGGTCTCGACCAGAAATACATGTCGTGTATTGTATTCACAACATCAACTTGCATTAAAAAAAATGAAAATTAGGAGTAAATTCATGAAAAAGATTTGCAACCATATGATGGCTCTAGCAATTACCATTGCTTTCACTTCAACTGGTATTTATGCACAAGAGCTAGAAGAAATAATTGTTACCGCAACCAAAAGAGCGGTGAGTCTGCAAGACACACCTGTTTCTGTCAGTGTTATTTCTGGTGACAAAATAGAAAAAGCATCCATACATAGTTTTACAGACCTATCCACTTACATTCCTAATTTCAGCGTTACAGAAAACGCTATCAGCACCATTGCTTCAATGCGTGGTGTTGGTATTGGTTCGAACCAATCGTTTGAAAACTCGGTGGGCTTGTTTGTAGACGGTGTTCATTTGGCCAAAGGACGTCAGTATCGTACTGGTCTTTTTGACATTGAACGAGTCGAGGTACTCAGAGGTCCACAAGGGACTTTGTTTGGTAAAAACACCCTTGCCGGTGCTGTCAATGTAATTTCAGCAAGTGCCAAAGTTGGTGATTTGTTTGGAGGCAGAATAGCGATTGCTGGTGAAGAAAATGGTGGTGAACTGATTGAAGGACACATCCAGGGTACGGTTGCTAAAAACTTTGCTATGCGTCTTGCTTTTAAAGACCGTAAAGATGACGGTTATATTGATAATGTCTACAACGGAAGTTCAGGACCAAGTTCAGATGAGACCTTGATCCGGTTAAGTGGCTCCTGGGAACCGAATGAAAACTTAACAATTGACTTTAAACACGCAGACGGAGATCACGTTCGACTGGGATCAACCGTAGCAATAAAACATTGGGAAATGGCAATGCCGCCAACGGCAACTTCTGGCTTGGCTTTTCTCTTAACCGACTTGTTTCATCCAGCTTTGCCTGCAGCGGTAGCAGCTGGAGAAATGATTGGCTATCGAGATGAAAACATGTGTGCTGGGTCTACGTTGTGCCTGGGTATGAATCCAGAGGGAACCGATACCACAACCTCAGACACATCGCTTATAATCAACTACGATTTTGGTGATGGGTATACATTCAAGTCAACAACAGGTCGAGCCGAATACGAATACACTGATGGAATCGATGCAGACTTTGCAGCCATCGCGTTGGTCTCAAGAGACGACTGGTCTACCTACGATCAAACAAGTCAAGAATTTACGATTTCATCCCCAACGGATGGAGATTTTTCATGGATCGCAGGTGTCCATTGGGATAGCCAGGAACAAGACATTGAACGCCTGATTGATCTTGATGGAACCATTGGCGGGGCCATGCACATGATAGGTCAAACATCGATCTTGAAAATGCCTTTAGCAACGTTAACAGCAATGGGTCTGCCAATGTTGTATGAGAACGATTCTGCTAATAATCCAACGGCTGCCTATTTGGTTTCAGTTGGAGTCCTGCCTGGAAATGCTTCTCTCTATCAAACGATGTTTACTCATGCCTATCGAATTGGCTATTGGAATCAAAAAACTGAATCCAAAGCGGCTTATTTTCAAGGCACGATGCAAATGAGCGATAGCCTCTCAGTGACCGCAGGTGTACGTTATGTCGAGGAAAGGAAACACATACGTGCGGGAACTTGTATCGGAACCGACACTACCGGGATGCAAACTTGTAATCCCAATGCATTTCTCGCTGGAATTATGGGCGCTACTTTCGATACCTGGGCACATAACTTTGATAATATTCCTGAAAGAAATACCAGCCATATGTTGCCTTCATTGATTATTAAAAAAGATCTTGACGACAATAATATGATTTACGCCAGTTTTTCTAAAGGTTATAAGAGTGGTGGTTTCAACGCAGCGGATGACCAGAACCCAGAATTCACATTGGTCAATGGTGCACCTGTTCCAAATCCTACAGTGCCAGGTATTGGGTTTGAATACGAAGACGAGACCGCAGTATCGTATGAGATTGGAGGCAAGCACACTTTTCCAAACGCTAGATTGCAATTTAATTGGGCAGCTGCGCATGCAGATTATGACGATCAACAAGTATCAACCTTTGTCGGTTTAGGCTTTGTCGTCGGCAACGCTGCATCTTCTGATGTGGACACGATTGAAATGGATCTGTTGTGGCAGGCCACTCCAGACCTTAGAATCGGTGTTAACGCCGCTTACCTTGATGCCAAGTTTGATTCATTTCCAGCAGCTGCTTGTACTGAAAAACAATTGGCGACTTTCAGAGCTATGGATCCAACGGGCAACCCCTACAATCCAACACAGTATTCTTATACCAACATTCACCAGAGCAACTACGGTTCAGATCTGGCCATTGGTAATTGCA
>CAZWGB010000037.1:0-12892 GCA_964633465.1 uncultured Woeseiaceae bacterium
AACAAACAAAATGTGTTTGACGATTTTGCTGCTGCCGCTGAACACCTTCATCAGATAGGTTACTCACAACCGAGTAAAACCGTAATCGAAGGGCGTTCCAATGGCGGCTTATTGGTTGGTGCAAGCCTCCTACAACGACCTGATTTGTTTGGAGCTACATTACCCGGAGTTGGGGTTATGGATATGTTGAGATTTAATAAATTTACCATAGGCTGGGCTTGGGAAAGTGACTATGGATCACCTGAGAATAAAGACGATTTCAAGGTGTTATTCAAATACTCCCCTTATCACAACATACAACCCATGACTTGCTATCCACCGACATTGATCACAACATCTGAAAGAGATGACCGAGTAGTGCCCTCTCACTCCTATAAATTTGCGGCGAGAATGCAAACAGCACAAAGTTGCGAAAATCCCATTCTGATACGAATAGAATCGCGTGCCGGACATGGTGCAGGGACACCTAAAGACAAGGTGATTGATTACATCTCAGACATGTATGGTTTTGCACTGCACATGCTAACAAGCAACTAATTCGCAGCCTGCATAGATTCTTGCTATGATTTGAAAAAATTTGGGTAGATGCGATGGGTAAATTTCTTTCAAAAATACAACTAAGCACTTTAACTTGTTTCGCCATGATCTTCTGGAATGAGCCACTTCTGGCTGAAGATCAAGACTATGGATTGACCATTCAAGGTGAATCAATTGATGTGATTGACATGCATCTGCATACCGGCACCTGGGATGCTTTAACCGAACCCTATAAAGAAAGGTACTCTGAAAGGGTCCCAAAATTTTTACGGTTCACAATGAAGTACCTATTAGGAAGTGGCTTAACTTCCGAGGGTATTTTAAAACAAATGGACAAAGCGAAAATCAGGAGAGGCGGTGTTTTTGCAGTTTACAGTCCAGACACAACAGGCATTGCATCAAATCAGTTTCTGCAGCAACAAATTAATGACCATCCAGAACGTTTGTTGGGGTTTGCTAGTGTAAGAACCGATTATTGGAATATTGATGGCCCTGAACAATTAAAAGAACTTGAATCAGTTCTCGGTAATTCCAACATGGTGGGGATCAAACTGGCTCATGCCCATCAACAAATGCGATTTGATGATCCTCGTTTTGATGGTGTCTATGAAATTGCCGGACGCCTTGGAAAACCAATTTATGTGCATACTGGCACCAGTCCTAATCCCTATACGAGACTTGAACCCCCTTACGTTGATCCGAAATACCTAGAAGACACAATAAAAAGATATCCCGACACTCAATTCATTCTTGGCCACTCTGGATACGACAGTTTTAAAGTGGCTTTAACCTATTTAGATTCGTGCATTGAATTGGCACAAAAATACGACAATGTTTACTTGGAACCAGGGGCTTTGGGGGCGAGAAAAGCCGAGAAGGTTCTGACAGACTACTTAAGAATCATAAAAGAGAACAATTTGGTTGATCGGGTAATTTACGGCTCAGATGGACCTCAATTTCCAGGCTACACCAACAGTCATTTGGAACGATTTGTAGAAGCCATGCAGGCTTCAAATTACAGTACTGCTGAAATGCGGGCTCTGCTGCAAACCAATTTTGAACAACTTTTCAAGTTGCAAAATTAAAGACTCAACCTTTTGTAGACTCGATGTATTGATCCACTCGTTCTTCGAGTACACTCAAGGGCACCGCACCCTGCCCCAGCACCACATGATGAAAGTCCTTAATATCAAATTCCTCTCCAAGTTGCTGCCGTGATTTCCTCTTCAACTCCAAGATTTTCAGCTGCCCTATTTTATAAGCCAATGCCTGACCTGGCATGATTAAATAACGATCAATTTCATTGACAATATCCTGTTCAGTTTTAGCGGCGTTAGCCATGAAGAATTCGATGGCTTGATCCCTAGACCAACCTTTATAATGCATGCCCGTGTCCACCACTAGACGCACCGCCCGCCACATATCATAGGTCAAGGCTCCAAATTTGGAATAGGGATCTTGGTACAGATCCAATTCCTCACCCAAACTTTCACTGTACAAACCCCAACCTTCAACAAAAGCAGTATATCCAGAGAACCGTCTAAAATTAGGAATATTGTCCAGCTCCATTGCCAATGCAATTTGTAGGTGGTGACCTGGAACAGCTTCATGCACTGACAGTACTTCAATTTCGTACTTGGGTCTCACTTCAGGTCTATATAAATTGACGTAGTAATAACCTGCCCGGGAACCGTCAGCAGAAGGACGCATGTAATACGCAGTCGTTGTATCCGGTGCCGACTCCTCGGGGATAGGCCTGATGCCATATGGAGTTCTTGGCAACACCTTAAAGAGTCGAGTTATTTTTGGATCGATTCTTTTAGAGGTAGCTAAATATTCTTGAAGTAGTTCTTCGGGGGTTTCAAAGTAAAATTGTGGGTCGGTCCTCAGAAATTGCAAAAATTCATCAAAAGTTCCCTGCCAATTCAAAGATTCGATAATATCCTCCATTTCATTTCTGATACGAGCCACCTCACTCAGACCAATTTCATGGATCTGATCTGGAGTTAAATCGGTAGTGGTGTGCCATCTTGCTAAATGCTCGTACCACTCGTGACCGTTGGGAAGATCGCTAATGCCATAGGACTCCCTGGCTGCAGGCAGATATACAGTTGTGAAAAAATTGTCCAAAACTTCATATGCCGGAATTACCTGATCTGAAATTACAGTTTGTGCCCGTTGCTGTATATCCAATTTAAATTTGGCATCAATGCTATCGGGGATATTGTCAAAAATACTATAAAATGGACTTGTTTTTGGGTCCTCCTTGAGTTGTAATTTGATTTGTCTTGCGACCCTTTCCATAAGTACCTTGGGTGCTGTGATGCCTTGTTCTATAGCAAAATTTGCCAGCTCAATATTTGCTGATATTAAATCAGGCAGTTTGGACAATCTTACCAGCCAATCTTCATAATCTTGCTCAGTTTGAAAAGCAAGCCCTTCAGTTGTTTCGTGCTCCAATTGAATACCACCTCTTTGACCAAATACGAGAAGATGGGTATCAAATTTCTGGGCTGAAACAGCTCTTTCATAATTGTAAAGGAACAAGCGATAATTCAACTGCTGGGTCTCAGGCAGGAGTTTTGGATCAATGGATTTTATTTCTTGAAGAACATCCCTGACTTTATTTTGTCGATCACGAACAGCTGCTTCAGATATGTCCGGCCAATCCTGATTGGCACGTTTATCACCCATGTAGGATGCATAAATTGGATTTTCATCCAAACCCCGTTGCCATTCCTCATCCAGAAGTGTTTGAAATTTCATTTCTTCGTTGTTATTTGAACAACCGATTAGCATCATCAAACAGATTGTGGTGAGACTGAATATTATTCTCTTTAGCATTGTTTTCACTCGTTTTTTAAAATCACAGGCCAAGCTTTGACTAGATAAACAAGCATGGTCCATAAAGTCAATACACCTGCAGCAACCAATAAAATTTTACCTATCAAATAAATGGGTATTCCAAATACAGGAATCTTGAATAACATAAAAGAAAGACCAAACATCTGAAATACAGTTTTCAGCTTGGCATAACCAGTCACGGTCACCTGATGGCTTGCTCCGAGTTCTGACATCCATTCACGTAGAGCAGAAACGGCGATTTCCCTGCCTATAATAATTGCCGCAATGACACTGTTCAAAATTGTAGGATCGCTTTGTACTATTAATATTAAGGCAACTGAAACAATTAATTTATCTGCAACAGGATCCAAAAAAGCCCCGAGTTTTGAGGTTTGATCAAACTCCCTTGCTACCCAGCCATCCAGCCAATCAGTAAGGGCTGCAAGAATAAAAATAACAGCAGCAATCGGTCTCGATAGTTCAAATGACATAAAAAAAACAACAGCAATCAGAGGGATACAAACAATTCGGATAAACGTCAGTAGGTTGGCAAAATTAAATGTGTTTCCCATAGTGGGATTATAGTATGGAATGATAGAAAAAATTATCCTGGATTGAAAAAATTATAAATTCTCTCTGCCAATGACTTGTTAATCCCATCAATGGTTAATAAATCCTCAATCGAAGCACGTTGCACTTCTTGGATGCCACCAAACTGACGAATTAAATTTTTCTTTTTTGCAGGACCAATACCCTCGATAGATTCAAGATCGGATTTCAGCAATGTCTTTCTTTTTTTCGCACGGTGTCCGGTTATTGCAAAGCGGTGCGCCTCATCTCTAACTACCTGGAGCAAATACATTGCTGGTGAGTTCTGTGCTTTTGCCAAGGGTTGTTTTAATAAGTTTAAGAAAATTTTTTCTTCGCCGGGCTTCCTGTGTAGACCCTTTGCTATTCCAATAACTGGAATATCACTGAGACCCAGCTCATTCAAGATTTCTTTTGCAACTCTTAACTGCCCTTTGCCGCCATCAATCACAACAACATCAGGGAGTTGCTTGTCCTCCAGGATTAAACGAGAATAATGTCTGCTGACTGCCTGACTGATTGCAGCATAGTCGTCCCCAGGAGTGATTCCAGAAATGTTGAATCTTCGATATTGTTTTTTATCAAAGCCATCTTGGTTTAAACCAACACAGGCAGCGATGCATTTGTCGCCTGTTGTGTGGCTGATATCAAAGCATTCAACCCTAGTGACCACATCATCAAGCTGCAAAAAATTGGTTAAAGAAAATAATTGGGCTTCGGTCGTCGCTTTTGTAGATAATTTCATTGATAGCGATTCCTGTGCATTGGTGACCGCTATCTCAAGCCAACGTTTTCGGTCTTTTCTTACGTTGACCTTGATTGCAACCTTATGATTCATTCCTTCTGATAAAGCCTCTTCAATGGCCTTTTTATGATCAATCATGCTGTCCAAAACTATTTCACTAGGAGGATCCTTGTCGAGATAATATTGCACAAGAAAAGATTCCAGAACTTCAGATTTAGAAGCAAATTTTGTTTTTGCAGGGTAAAATTTTCTACTGCCAAGAATTCGACCGCCACGGACAAATAAAACAGCTACACAGAAAATATCTGCTTCTTGGGTAATTGCAACAGCATCCAAATCTATTTGTCTCTTGCCATCGGCAAATTGATGCGCCTGAATTACTTTCAATGAACTAATTTGATTTCTATAAAAAGCAGCTTTTTCATATTCTCGTTCACTTGATGCCTGATCCATTTTTTTCAAAAATTCATCGAAAACATGCTGATTGTTTCCCTTTAGGTATTCCACAGCCTGATTTACATCAAAAACATAGTCCTTTTCTTCAACCAACCCCACACAAGGGGCTGAACAGCGTTTAATTTGATGCTGCAAACAAGGTCTTGATCGATTATTGTAGAAAGAATCTTCGCAGTTCCTCAAACGAAATATTTTTTGCAATTGACTCAACGTATCACGCACGGCATTGACATTGGGATAGGGGCCAAAATACTCTGCTCTTTCTCTGTTTTTCTTGCCTCTGTGAAATGAGAACCTTGGGAAATTGTCCTTAACTGTGACCTCAATATACGGATAACTTTTGCCATCTTTCAGTAAAACATTGAAACGAGGTTTATGTTCTTTAATTAAGTTATTCTCGAGTATCAAGGCTTCGCGTTCTGTTCTAGTAATAGTAACTTCTATCGAGCCTGTAGCTGATAGCACCGCTTGGGTTTTAGGTAGATGTGTGGTTTTGCCAAAATAGCTACTGACACGCTTTTTTAGGTTTTTTGCCTTGCCAACATAAATAACTTTCCCGTTTTCATTCAGCATGCAATAAACTCCAGCTTTTGAAGACAGTCTTGTGCTGTATTTCTTAAGCTGTAAAAGTCTTTCTCGATCAAGAGACGTCATGCTTTTCTCTTAACCAGCTCCCAGAGTTTATCCATTTCCTGGAAAGACAAATTTTCAAGTTTTTGATTACTTGTCTGCAGATGATCTTCCATACCTCGAAAACGAGCCTCAAATTTTTGATTTGCTTTTCTCAATGCAGTCTCAGGATTTTTTTGAGTGTTCCTTGCAAGATTAACGATACTAAACAAAAGATCGCCCAATTCTTCTTCTATCAATACTGCTTCATCTGACTTAAGAGCTACAGTTAATTCCTCCAGTTCCTCAGAAATTTTAATCATTACGTCTTCAGTCGATTGCCAATCAAAACCTACTGACGATGCTCTTTTGCCAAGTTTCAAAGCTCGATTCAAGGCTGGCTGGTTCTTGCCAATTCCATCTAGGACACTTATTTTTTTCCCAGATTTCTCCATTTCTTGTATTTTTTGCCTCTCCCAAAGATCCGTTTGGATTTTAACATCATCAATTGTTGCTCCTCCAAAAACATGGGGATGTCTGGAAATCAGTTTCTCAGAGATTGCATTCACCACATCGTCGAAATCAAATAAGTTCATTTCTTTTGCCATTTCACAATGAAAAACCACTTGAAAAAGTAAATCACCGAGCTCACTTTTCAACGACTCATAGTCTTTCTCCTCAATTGCTTCCACTACCTCGTATGCTTCCTCAATTGCACAGTATGAAATAGAACTGAATGTTTGCTCTCGATCCCAGGGACAGCCCGTTTCAGGATTTCTGAGCTCTTTTGTAACTTCTAACAGCTTTTCCAATTTTTCACCTCTCGTTGATTATTAAATGATCTTACTACAGAATTTTCGGATGATTTGAGCCGTCAAGCCCCAGATTTGATAATTCTCATAATAGTAAGTGTAGACAGACCATTTAATCTGATCAAAAGTTCTGTACTCATGATCTAAATTGTTGTTGTTGGTAAGGAAACTGAGGGGTACTGAAAACAATTCCTCAACTTCATTGGTATCTATTTTGGGGATAAAACTACTTTCTATGTGAGCTATTGTTGGGGTAACAATAAACCCAGTACCAAGGCTAATTTGTGGCTCTAGAAAACCTAAAATCTCTAGTTGACCAGCTTTCAGTCCGATCTCTTCATCAGCTTCCCTTAAGGCTGTACTTTGTATATTTGTGTCTTGACCCTCATCAAAAGAACCACCTGGTAAGCTGATCTCTCCCGCGTGATGTTTAAGATTTGCAGTCCTTCTCGTCAGCAATAAACTTAACCCATTTTTTGGATCATCTATGAGTCCGATTAAAACCCCTGCGTGTTTAAGTTGGGTTTTTTTGAGATACTTCTCAACGATTTCTTCAGGCAGTCTGTCCATAACCTGCTTAACTGGGTCACTCGAGGGTTGACTGTTAAAAAATCTCTTTCTTATATCGTTAAGCATCAGCTAAGAAAGCAGTGTTGACCACAATCAAGAATTATTGCTGGTCAAACGGAATGGATCCAATAATTCTTTTAACTTGCCCTTGTCTAATTCGGTCATCTCAAGAGCAACATCGATGATAGCTCTTTTATCGGCATAAGCTTTTTTTACAATTTGGGTACCCAGCTCGTAACCAATTACAGAGTTCAATGCTGTCACTAAGACTGGGTTTCTATTAATGACTGAGTCAATTTCCTCCTGGTTGACTGAAAAATCCTTGATAGCCTTATCTGCCAAGGCTCTTGAAGCATTGGATAACAGCGAAACGGATTGCAATAAGTTATGAGCAATAAGGGGCAGCATCGTATTCAGTTGAAAATTACCCGATTGGGCAGCCACTGATATGGTTGCATCATTACCAATTACTTGTGCTGCAACCATTGCCACCGACTCAGGAATAACAGGATTTACCTTGCCCGGCATAATACTGCTACCAGGCTGCAACATGGGCAGTGAAATCTCAGCCAAACCGGCCAGAGGTCCACTATTCATCCAACGGAGATCATTGGATATTTTTGTCAGAGCAACAGCAAGGCTTCTTGTATTTGCTGACAATTCAAGGGCAACATCTTGGAAGCTGATTGCCATAAATAAATCAGGTGCCGACTTAAACTCTATATCTGTTTTTTGGTTTAACAGAGCAATTACGGTTTGTGCTAAATCAGGATGTGCATTAATGCCTGTCCCAACTGCTGTTCCCCCTATAGCCAGTTTTTCCATCTTAGGTAAAGTTTCATCAAACTGGCCTGCAACAGCTTTGATTTGATTTGCCCAAGCACTTAACTCTTGTCCAAAAGTCACAGGCATTGCATCCATTAAGTGGGTCCGCCCTGTCTTCACTATGTCTGATAGACTTGTTGCTTTCTTCTCAAGAGTTTCTTGTAAATGACTTAAGGCATCAAGAAGATTTTTTCGAACAGCAATAGTAGCTGCTATGTGTATTGTTGAAGGAATAACATCGTTGCTACTCTGGCCCATATTCACATCATCGTTGGGATGGATATCGAGATTTTTTGTTGATGCCAAATTGGCAATGACCTCATTGATATTCATATTGGTGCTGGTTGCAGAACCGGTCTGAAACACATCGACAGGAAACTCTTCTGAATGCTCACCTTTTGCTATTTCAAGTGCTGAATTTCCAATTGCCTCAGATTTATCTTTTGCCAACAGACCAAGATCAGAATTAGCGGATGCAACAGCCCATTTCAGTAAACCCAAAGCTTGCAGAAATTCGGGTGGCATGGTGATGCCACTGATGTTGAAATTTTCAATGGCTCTCTGTGTTTGAGCTCCCCAATGTTTATCAGCAGGTACTTTAATCTCTCCCATACTGTCATTTTCAACGCGATATTGTTTTTCGCTCATGTTTCACTCCAAATCTTCATATACGATAATACACACAGAATGGCAGTCACGAAAGTAAGTTTAGTGTATGATTCACTTTTGTAAGTAGAAGTGACTCTGATGAAAAAACATCAACTGCAAACGTTGTCGCCAATAGACGGTAGATATGCAGATAAATGTACCGCTATAAGAGATCTGTTTAGTGAGGAATCACTGATCCGTTATCGGGTCATCACCGAGATACGTTGGCTTCAGTTTTTAGCACAAGAAAAAGAAATTTCACATATCAGTTCAATACCTGAGACTACCAATCATGCTATAGAGAATATCATTGGTGATTTCTCATTAGATGATGCAGTTGAAGTAAAGAAAATTGAATCCAAAATAAATCATGACGTCAAGGCAGTTGAGTATTTTCTGCAAAATAAATTATTGAAAATACCTGGGGGCAGTGACTACGTATCATCCATTCATTTTGCCTGTACCTCTGAGGATATCAATAATATCTCCTATGCAATGATGATCCGAGACACAGTAGCGATTATACGATCAAGTTTGGAAGAGATTGGATTAAAATTACGAACAAATTCTCATCAATGGTGTAACGCTGCTATGCTTTCACATACTCATGGCCAGGCGGCAACACCTACCACGATGGGCAAAGAGTTTGCAAATTTCCTCGATCGTCTTAATCAGCAAATGGTTTGTTTAGATGAAATGAAATTTAAAGCAAAAATAAACGGTGCGGTTGGAAATTTTAATGCTCACAGAATCGCTTACCCAAATGCTGATTGGCCTCAGATTTCAAAAACTTTCATTCAGAATTTGGGCTTGGAACAAAGTACATATACCACACAAATTGAACCTCATGACTGGATCGCAGAATTGCTGCATTGTTTCATAAGAATCAATAATATTTTGTTGGATTTTAGCCGTGATATTTGGCTCTACATTTCGTTTGGTTATTTCAAACAAGTGCTCAACAAAAATGAGGTTGGCTCATCTACAATGCCACATAAAATCAATCCCATCGATTTTGAAAATGCCGAAGGCAATCTTGGATTGGCGAATGCCTTATTTGCTCATTTGTCGTCAAAATTATCCATTTCCAGACTGCAACGTGATTTAAGCGACTCAACTGCCCTGAGAAATATTGGGTCTGGTTTCGGCTATGCAGAAATAGCCTACGCTTCGCTAAAAAAGGGCTTGGAGAAAATACAACTGAATGAAGAAATTATACTCAAAGAGCTTGAATCCCATTGGGAAGTGATTGCAGAAGCCATTCAAACCGTTTTACGACGAGAGCAAATTGACGATGCATACGAAAAACTGAAAGATTTGACACAAGGTCAAGATTTAGAAAAACAACATTTTGTTGCATTTATTCAATCGATTCAGCTAGAGGATACTGTCAAACAAGAGTTACTAAACCTAACACCTGAAAACTATCTCGGTTTTGCTGCGGTTCTTGCAAAAAAAATCTAAAGTGCCTGGTGATTCCATAAAGATAAAAGCGACTTCTTGGAGCCAGTCTTCTAAAGAGATTTCTGAGGTCCGACACAAAGTTTTTGTTGCGGAACAATCTATACCCTCAGAAATAGAAATGGACGGAAAGGATTCTGAGTGCATTCATTTCCTAGCCTTAGAACAATCTAAACCAATTGGGGCAGCCAGACTGCAAAAATACGGTAAAATTGAACGTGTTTCTGTGCTTCGTGAATACCGCACCAAAGGCATTGGGACAGCCATTATGAGAATGGTTATAGAAAAGGCTAGGGATTTGGATATAGAAAAAATTTATCTCCACAGTCAGATGGATTCTAAGAATTTTTATCAACAATTAGGATTTGTTCAACATGGGAAAACATTTTTTGAAGCAGACAAGCCGCATATTGAAATGATCTTGAAGTGATGGCTGTTTAAAAATGAATCAAGATGCATTGATTATTGTAGGAATGTCAGGAGGAGTTGATTCTGCTGTATCCGCAGCCATGCTTATAGAAAAAGGCTATTCAGTTGAAGCTCTGCATATGACCAACTGGGAAGATGACGAACCTTATTGCACTGCTTCACAAGATCTTCAGGATTCTCGACAAGTTTGTAAGGAATTGGGAATTACATTACATCATGTCAATTTCTCAAACCAATACAAAGAAAAGGTATTTAATAAAGCATTAGAAGAATTTAGCCAAGGATTGACGCCAAATCCGGATGTGCTGTGCAATAGGATTATAAAATTCGAGGAGTTCACCAATTACGCTTTCCGTCTCGGTGCAAAAAAAGTAGCCACAGGGCATTACGCTCGCATTGAGAATGGAAAAGAGAAATACAGCCTACTCAAAGGACTGGATAAAAACAAAGATCAAAGTTATTTCTTGCATGCAATCAATCCTTCAATCATGAGTTCGATACTGTTCCCTATTGGAGAAATAACCAAACAAGACGTCAGAGAATATGCAAATAAAAAAGGATTGCCCAATCATGATAAACCAGACAGTACTGGGATTTGTTTTGTTGGGGAACGACCTTTCAAAGATTTTCTAAAAACTTTCTTGCCGCCAAAACTGGGATTAATAATCTCAGATAAAGGAGAAGAACTTGGGACTCATGAGGGATTAATGTATTACACAACAGGTCAGCGTAAAGACCTTGGCATCGGTGGGCCTGGTGAACCTTGGTATGTGGCTGAGAAGGATACAACAACCAACCAGTTAGTAGTTGTACAAGGAAGGAATCATCCGATGTTATGGAAACAGACGGTTTATGTGGAAGATTTACATTGGCTGGATCCAGATATTAAAAATGATTTAGAAGATCAAAAAACACTTAGCTGTTTTGCTAAAAACCGTTACCGTCAGAAAGATTCTAAGTGTGAGATCCAGATCATACCAGGTGGCTTGGAAGTTGAATTTGATGAGCCACAGTGGGCAATTACTCACGGCCAATATATTGTGTTTTACCTTGGAGATAAATGCTTAGGTGGAGGCAAAATGATGCCCAGATAGTGTGCTGGATTAAAGACAAACGGACTCTATTCAGATACAATCTTCGACCGAGATTGGTTAAAAAAATATAGGTTGTTCCAATGACTAAATTGATAGATTCGTTTGAAACTGATGGAAAAAAATACAACTATTATGATTTAAAATCGGTTGGAAAATCTCAATTAGCAAAGATTCCTTTTTCACATAAAATCCTTTTAGAAAATGCTTTAAGAAACAGCATTACAGATAACTCCAATGCTGATGATGTTGATGCCATTCTTAATTGGGATCCACAGTCCGGAGCTGCCAAAGAAATTTCATTTAACCCAAGCCGTGTCATACTTCAGGATTTCACTGGTGTACCAGCTGTTGTTGATCTTGCTGCGATGCGTAATGCAGTATCTGATTTGGGTGGAGATCCAAATAAAATTAATCCCTTATCTCCAGCAGAACTGGTTATTGATCATTCAGTTCAAGTGGATCACTTTGGAACCCTGGATGCACTGAAAAAGAACAATCAGATTGAATTTGAACGAAATCGTGAACGTTACCGGTTCCTAAAATGGGGTCAACAGTCGCTGTCTAATTTTAAAGTTGTACCTCCCAATACAGGAATTGTTCATCAGGTCAATCTTGAATTTTTAGGCCGTGTAGTCTTTTCAGAAGCAATCGATGGTGCTGAATTTGCCTATCCAGACACACTGGTAGGCACAGATTCACACACTACCATGATTAACGGAATTGGCACACTTGGCTGGGGAGTTGGTGGAATTGAAGCTGAAGCAGCCATGTTAGGACAGCCCATTACCATGCTTTTACCTGAAGTAATAGGAGTAAAGGTTGATGGTGCATTAAAAGAAGGGGTGACCGCAACTGATTTAGTTTTGACAGTTACAGAAACAATGAGGTCGTTCGGTGTTGTTGGAAAATTCGTTGAATTTTTTGGCGACGGACTTTCTCATTTGCCAGTAGCCGACCGAGCTACCTTGAGCAATATGGCACCTGAATTTGGCAGCACATGTGCTATTTTCCCCATCGATAATGAAACCATCAGCTACTTGCATCTCACAGGGAGAACAAAAGAGCGAATAAATTTGGTTGAATGTTATGCAAAAGCCCAAGGCCTTTGGCGAGAAGAAGGAGGAGAAGAAGCTGTCTACACAGATGTTATTCATTTGGATCTTAACAAGGTAGAACCTTGTCTTTCTGGCCCAAAACGGCCCCAAGACAGAATTGTCTTAAGTCAAATTCCGAATGCTGTTAAGAGTGAAATGAATGGCAAGGAAATTAAAACT
>CAZWGB010000038.1:0-12728 GCA_964633465.1 uncultured Woeseiaceae bacterium
GCTCCATCCAATCCATGACCGCATTGCCATCATGCACTTCACCGATCTTATGAGAAATTCCAGTATAAAATAGCACTCTTTCTGTGGTTGTTGTTTTACCAGCATCTATGTGTGCCATAATGCCGATATTTCTATATCTCTCTATTGGTGTTTTTCTTGCCACAACTTTTTCCTGACTGAGTTCTTTACTGTTTTATGTTTACCAACGGTAATGTGAAAATGCCTTATTTGCTTCTGCCATTTTGTGAGTTTCTTCTTTCTTTTTGATTGCACTTCCACGATTATTAGAGGCATCCAAGAGTTCATTGGCAAGTTTAGTTTTCATGTTCTTTTCATCTCTGGATCGGGCTGCTTCTATAAGCCATCTCATAGCCAAGGCTTCTCTTCTATCTTGTCTAACTTCGACTGGGATTTGGTATGTAGCACCTCCAACCCTTCTCGATCTAACTTCAACAACAGGTTTAAGATTCTCTAGAACTTCTTCAAATAATTCTGGGGCTTTTTCAGGAGGTTGGCCAAGTTTTTGAACTAATGTTTCCAGTGCATCATAAACAATGTTCTCTGCAATAGATTTCTTACCATCTCTCATAACCACATTTATAAACTTTGCCAACAACCGACTTGAATACTTTGGCTCAGGCAATATTTCTCTTTTATCGGCTCTTGTTCTTCTTGACATAATTAATTCTTAGGTTTCTTTGTGCCATATTTTGATCTGGCATGTTTTCTGTCATTAACTCCAGAACAATCAAGAGTGCCTCTGATTGTGTGGTATCGAACACCTGGCAAATCTTTGACTCTACCGCCTCTTATTAAAACCACCGAATGCTCCTGAAGATTATGGCCCTCGCCTCCTATATAGCTGGTAACCTCATAGCCATTGGTTAACCTGACTCTTGCAACTTTTCTTAGGGCAGAGTTTGGTTTTTTTGGCGTTGTCGTGTAGACACGTGTGCACACTCCTCGCTTTTGAGGCTTTGCTTCTAGGGCAGGCACTTTGCTTTTATAAACTTTCTTCTTCCTAGATTTTCCTACAAGTTGATTAATTGTTGTCATAATTACTCAAATATTAAATAAATTGTTTTGGATTCTATTCCTGTATACAAAGCTGTCAAGTTTTTAGTCAGCTCATTGAGCTTCCATTTGTGCTAGTTTTTGCTCTGGAGTCTCTTCTAAATCTCTTAAACCTTTCGAGAACTCTTCTTCAGCAATCGCCGTTTCATCAACTTCAGACTTATATCCTGTTCCGGCAGGAACCAGCCTGCCAACAACAACATTCTCTTTTAGACCCCTTAGTTTATCAACACTACCGTTGACCGCTGCTTCAGTTAATACTCTGGTTGTTTCTTGGAATGATGCAGCTGATATAAAAGATGTTGTTGCTAAAGATGCTTTGGTGATCCCCATGAGAACAGGTCTATAAGCAGCAGGCTGCAAATCTTCTGCTTGCATTTTTTCATTAACTTCCAAAAGATCAGATTTGTTAATTAGTTCTTTATTTAGAAGTTGAGTATCGCCTGGGTTTCCAACTTCAACTATTCTCATCATTTGCCTGATAATAACTTCAATATGTTTGTCGTTGATTGGTACCCCTTGTAGTCTATAAACATCTTGAACTTCCTTTACTAAATATTCTGAAAGTTCTTGTACACCTTGTATTTCAAGTATGTCGTGCAAGCTTAATTCACCATCTGCTATGATTTCCCCTTTTTCTATAGTTTCACCTTCAAAAATATTTAATCTCCTAATTTTAGGAATAAGCTCTTCATGTGTATCGCCATCTTCATCGGTTATTACAAGTCTAACTTTCCCTTTTGTTTCTCTGCCAAAACTTGTTATGCCACTATATTTAGCTAAGATTGCAGCATCTTTTGGCTTTCTTGCTTCAAATAGATCTGCGACTCTGGGCAATCCCCCTGTTATATCGCTTGTCTTCGAAGATTCCAGTGGTATTCTTGCTATCACATCGCCTGCATTGATTTTTGCACCATCAGTTACTCTAATAATTGCTCCAGATGGAAATGCATAAGTTATTGGCGTCTCAGTGCCACTAAAAAATATTGGTTTCCCTTTTGCATTTTTCAATTTTGCTGATGGTCTCAATTCTTTGCTTCTAGCAGATTGTTTCTGTGAATCCATAATTAAAATACTGCTTATTCCAGTAAGATCGTCTACTTGTT
Source organism: uncultured Woeseiaceae bacterium (assembly GCA_964633465.1). Classification (GTDB taxonomy): domain Bacteria; phylum Pseudomonadota; class Gammaproteobacteria; order Steroidobacterales; family UBA11654; genus DTSX01. The sequence continues at coordinate 2,181 of CAZWGB010000038.1, forward strand.
CTGTGACAGTGACACCATCAATAAAGTCTTCAAATCCAATAACTCCGGCTGCTTCTGCAACAATAGGATGAGTGTGAGGATCCCAAGTGGAGACAATTTGACCACTTTTGACTTTTTGGCCATGTTTAGTAGAAATTTTTGCCCCATAGGGAACTTTGTAACGTTCTTTTTCTTTACCATAATTGTCTGTTATTGAAATTTCTCCTGACCTACTGACAGCAACCAAATTTTTATCTTTGCTTTTAATGGTTTTTATATTGTGGAGATGGATTTTCCCATCATTTTTTACTTCAATACTGTTGATTGCTGCAGCACTTGAGGCTGCTCCTCCAATATGGAAAGTTCTCATCGTTAACTGAGTTCCAGGCTCTCCTATAGATTGAGCTGCGATAATCCCAACTGCCTCTCCTTTGTTAACAATATTGCCACGACCTAAATCCCTTCCATAACATGCAATACAAACTCCATGTTTTGTTTCACATGTTACTGGGGACCTAACAGATATTGATTCTATTCCATGAAGTTCTAACAAATGGACATTTGCTTCCTCAATTAGTGTTCCTGATTTGAGAATAGTTTCCTTTGTCTGACGATCCATCAAAGCTTCAGCAATGAACCTACCAAGTATTCGATCACCCAGTCTCTGAACAATGGAACCGCCCTCAACAATGGTTGAGACTGTTAGTCCTTTATCTGTCTTGCAATCTTCCTCGGTAACAACTAAATCTTGTGAAACATCAACCAGTCTTCTCGTCAGATAACCAGAGTTAGCTGTCTTTAATGCTGTATCTGCGAGACCTTTTCTGGCACCATGAGTTGAAATAAAGTACTGGAGAACATTTAACCCCTCTCTGAAATTTGCAGTTATAGGTGTTTCAATGATTGAACCATCTGGTTTAGCCATCAATCCTCTCATTCCTGCAAGCTGTCTGATCTGAGCTGCTGAACCTCTTGCTCCAGAATCTGCCATCATAAAAATGGAATTAAAAGATGGTTGAGTTTTTTTATCTCCAGCTTTGTCCACAACTTCTTCCTGCCCTAATTTTTCCATCATTGCATTAGCAATTAGCTCATTTGTTCTGGACCAAATATCAACAACTTTATTGTATCTTTCTCCTTGGGTAAGAAGGCCAGAAGAGAATTGGTCTTGAATATTTTTTACCTCTGTCTCTGCTGAAGCAAGAATTGACTCTTTCTTTTCTGGAACCACCATATCGTCAAGAGATATTGAAACAGCAGCCTTTGTTGCATGTTCAAAGCCCATATACATAAGTTTATCAGCAAAAATGACAGCTGCTTTTAAGCCAATATCTCGATAACATGTATTAATTAGTTGAGATATTTGTTTACTATCCATGGTTCGATTAATCAATGAGTATGGGAGTCCTGATGGCAGGATCGTTGAAAATAAAGCCCTGCCAACTGTTGTTTCTATCAACTCGTGAGTTGCATCGGATTCATCTTCAATTTCGGTATCTCTTAGTACTCTAAGTTTTACTTTTGCCTGCAAGCCAACATGTCCTCCTTCGTATGCTCTTTGGAGTTCTGTAACTTCAGAAAAAATATGACCTTCACCTAAATCATTGATCTTCTCTCGAGTCATATAGTATAGACCAAGAACAACATCTTGGGATGGGACGATAATTGGTTCGCCATTAGCTGGTGATAAAATATTGTTGGAAGACATCATTAAAGCACGAGACTCAAGTTGAGCTTCAATTGATAACGGCACGTGGACTGCCATTTGATCGCCATCAAAATCTGCATTGAAAGCTTTACAAACTAAAGGGTGCAACTGAATCGCTTTGCCTTCAATTAAAACTGGTTCAAAAGCTTGAATACCAAGTCTATGCAGAGTAGGAGCACGATTCAGTAAAACAGGGTGCTCACGTATCACATCATCAAGAATATCCCAGATTTCTGGGCCTTGAGCCTCTGTAAGTCTTTTTGCAGCTTTAATTGTTGCTGCTTCCCCTTGATAAATTAATTTGCTAAAAACAAATGGTTTAAAGAGTTCAAGTGCCATTTTCTTTGGAATACCACATTGATGTAGTTTTAAAGTAGGCCCTACAACTATTACTGAACGGCCAGAATAGTCAACACGCTTACCTAATAAGTTTTGTCTGAATCTGCCTTGCTTGCCTTTAATCATGTCTGCTAGTGACTTGAGAGGACGTTTATTAGATCCAGTTATTGCTCTGCCCATTCTCCCATTATCAAGCAATGCATCTACTGATTTTTGAAGCATTCTTTTTTCATTACGAACAATTATTTCTGGAGCGTTTAATTCCAACAATCTTTGCAGTCTGTTATTTCTATTTATAACACGCCTATAAAGGTCATTAAGATCTGATGTTGCAAATCTACCTCCATCTAAAGGTACAAGTGGTCTAAGATCTGGAGGTAAAACTGGTAAGACTTTTAAGATCATCCATTCTGGTCTGTTTCCTGATTTCAATAATGATTCAGCCAATTTTAATCTCTTGGCAAGACGTTTTAGTTTAATTTGAGATGCAGTAGCGCCCATAGCTTCGATTATTTTATTCACAAGATCTTCAAGTTTTAGATCTTTCAAAACATTGTGGATTGCTTCTGCTCCCATAAGGGCATCAAAATCATTTCCAAACTCTTCTAAGGCCTCAATATACTCCTCTTCTGAAAGCAACTGACCCTTCTCAAGAGTAGTCATTCCTGGGTCAATCACTAGATATGCTTCAAAATACAAAACCCGTTCAATTTCACGTAATGTCATATCCAATAACAGACCGATTCTCGATGGTAAAGATTTTAAAAACCAAATATGGGAAACTGGGCTAGCCAATTCCAGATGGCCCATTCGTTCCCTTCTCACTTTACTCTGAGTAACTTCTACACCACATTTCTCACAGACAACTCCTCTATGTTTAAGCCTTTTGTATTTACCACATAAACACTCATAATCTTTAACTGGTCCAAATATTTTTGCACAAAATAAACCGTCTCTTTCTGGCCTAAAAGTTCTGTAATTAATCGTTTCGGGTTTTTTTACTTCCCCATATGACCAAGATCTGATCATTTCTGGAGAAGCTAGTCCTATTTTTATATAGTCAAAACTTACACTCTGGCTTTTTGGTTTGAAAATATTTAGTAGATTTCTCATAAAAGGATTTCCTTATCTGTTCTTGGTACGAGACGCATCTTCAATCAAATCAATATTCAGACCCAATGATCTAATTTCTTTCATTAAAACATTAAATGACTCTGGCATTCCGGTTTCAACTTCATTGGTACCATCGACAATCTGCTTGTACATTCTTGTTCTTCCTTGTACATCGTCCGACTTAAAAGTAAGTAGCTCTCTTAGAGTGTGCGCGGCACCATATGCTTCCAGCGCCCAAACTTCCATTTCACCGAATCGCTGCCCTCCAAACTGAGCTTTACCACCAAGAGGCTGCTGAGTCACAAGACTATAAGGACCTGTTGACCTTGCATGCATTTTATCATCAACTAAATGATTCAATTTCAACATGTACATATAACCAACAGTTACTGGTCTATCGAATAATGTTCCTGATCTGCCATCAATTAATTTAGTCTGTCCAGTTGTGGGTAGTTCAGCTAATTCTAATAAGTTCTTAATTTCAGTTTCATGAGCTCCATCAAAAACAGGTGTAGCCATAGGCACACCATCTTTCAAGTTATGTGCTAATTCTAAAATTTCATCATCTGAAAACTGAGATAGATTAATCTTTGAAACTTGGGCACTAGATTTATATATCTTGTTTAGAAAACCTTTAATATTCTTAATTTTCTTGGCGGTATCGTCTTTTAAAAGGCCCTGAATCTTTGCTCCTAATTCTTTAGCAGCCCAACCAAGGTGTGTTTCTAGAACTTGTCCAACATTCATTCTTGAAGGCACGCCAAGAGGATTTAAAACAATGTCAACCGGTGTTCCATCTTGCATATAAGGCATATCTTCTACAGGCACTATTCTCGATATAACTCCTTTATTGCCATGTCTACCTGCTATTTTATCGCCTGGTTGAATTCTTCTCTTCACAGCTAGAAAAACCTTGACCATCTTTAAAACACCCGGGGATAGATCATCAGCAGCTTCTATTTTATTTTTTGCCGCTTTCAATTTGCCTTGAAATTCTTCCTCAAGAATCTGTAAGCGTCTATAGTAGCTTTCTAATTCTGTGTTTTTCTTTTTATCCTTCAGCTTGATGCCAAACCATTTGTCTCGGTTTAATTTTTCAAGATCATCTTTGCTTATCTTTTTTGTCTTTCTCCCAAGCTTTGCCATTTTATTTAAGAGAAGCTTTTCTATCCGGTTATAAATATCATCTTCCACAATTCGCTGTTGGTCATTTAAGTCTTTCTTCACAGCATCTAAATCAGAAGCTTCAATCGAATTGGCTCGGTCATCTTTTTCCACTCCTTCTCTAGAGAAAACCCTCACATCAATAACAGCACCGTCCATACCAGAGGGAACTCTCAATGATGTATCTTTAACATCACTAGCTTTCTCTCCAAAAATAGCTCTCAGTAATTTTTCCTCTGGAGAAAGCTGAGTTTCTCCTTTAGGAGTAATTTTCCCAACTAGAATATCACCAGCGACTACTTCTGCGCCGATGTAAGCTATTCCTGATTCGTCCAATTTTCTCAATGCAGAGTCTCCAACATTTGGAATATCTGCTGTAATTTCTTCTGATCCTAATTTTGTGTCCCTTGCAATACACTGTAATTCCTCAATATGAATCGTGGTAAATCTATCTTCTTTTACTACATTTTCTGAAATCAGAATCGAATCTTCGAAATTAAAACCATTCCAAGGCATGAAGGCTACCAATAAATTTTGACCAATAGCCAGCTCTCCCAAACTTGTTGAAGCTCCATCAGCAATAACATCACCAATATTGATTTTATCTCTGACTTTGACTAGAGGCCTTTGGTTAATGCAAGTATTTTGATTGGATCTCGTATATTTAGTCAGGTTATAAATATCTACTCCAGATTCACCAGATTGAGTTTCTTTATCATCTACAGCAATCACAATTCTTGAAGCATCTACAGAATCAACAACACCACCACGCTTTGCAATTATTGTTACCCCGGAGTCAGTTGCAACGATTCTTTCCATCCCTGTTCCTACAAGAGGAGTTTCTGCCAAAAGAGTAGGCACAGCTTGTCGTTGCATATTGGAACCCATCAATGCACGGTTTGCATCATCATGCTCCAAAAATGGTATAAGAGAAGCTGCAATGGAAACAATCTGTTTGGGTGACACATCAATGTAGTCGACCTTTTCTGGTGGCATCAAAGTAAATTCATTGTTGTAACGGGCAGAAATGATATCTTTTTCTAAATGATTTTTTGCATCTATTTTTGTATTTGCCTGAGCAATTATGTATTGGCTCTCATCAATAGCAGATAAGTATTCAATTTTTTTGGTTACCTTGCTCTTGACAACTTTTTGGTATGGAGTTTCTAAGAAGCCAAACTTGTTTACTTTTGCATATAGAGCCAATGAATTGATTAAACCAATATTAGGTCCTTCAGGTGTTTCAATCGGACAAACCCTACCATAATGAGTAGGGTGAACATCTCTGACTTCAAATCCTGCTCTTTCTCTAGTCAAGCCTCCTGGGCCCAAAGCTGAGATTCTTCTTTTGTGAGCAATCTCAGAAAGAGGATTATTCTGATCCATGAATTGTGATAATTGACTAGACCCAAAGAACTCCTTTATAGCTGCAGAAACGGGCTTTGAATTAATAAGATCTCTGGGCATAAGCTCATCTGTTTCAACCAAGGAGAGTCTATCTTTTACTGCTCTCTCTACTCTAATCAGTCCCACTCGGAATGCATTTTCGGTCATTTCCCCAACTGTCCTAATTCTTCTATTCCCTAAATGATCAATATCATCGACAGTGTCTTTCCCATTCCTAATTTTGATCAAAGTTTTAAGTACATCAATTATGTCTTCTTTACTGAGAATGGATTCACCAGAATCCGAGTTTCTACCAATTCTTCTGTTGAATTTCATTCTGCCAACATCAGACAAATCGTATCGTTCCGGGTTGAAAAATAGGTTATTGAAAAGATTTTCTGATGAGTCTTTTGTTGGCGGCTCTCCTGGTCGCATCATTCGATATATCTCTATCAATGCCTCTAGCTTTGAAGATGATGGGTCAATCCTGAGAGAGTTTGAGATGTAGGAGCCATGATCTAAATCATTGATATAGATAGTTTCTATTTCTTTGATGCCACTCTTAATCAGTAATTCTATTTTCTCAATTGTGAGTATTTCATTTGCAGATGCCAAAAGCTCGCCTGTCTCTTGATCAATGACATCGTGGGAAATTATTTTATCTTGTAGTTGTTCAGCTGTGACTGCTAATTGAGCACTTTTTCCCTTGTGACTTTTAAGTTGTTTTAAATGTCCAGCATTAATCATATTTCCTTTACCAATGATCAGTTTCCGCCCCACTTTAATGTCAAAATCCGAAACTGTTCCTTTTAGATGATCTGGATTTATCTTCAGTTTAATGTCGTTTTTTGAGAGGGTATATTTATCCTTTTCGAAGAAAGTATCCAGTATCTCCTCATTCGAAAAATCTAATGCATGGAGCATGATAGTCACAGGTATCTTTCTGCGACGATCAATCCTTGCAAAAATTGCATCCTTAGCATCAAATTCAAAATCCAACCATGAACCTCTATAGGGAATGACCCGAGCTGAAAAAAGAAGTTTTCCAGAACTTGCGGCTCCTTTGTCATGATCAAAGAATACACCTGGAGATCTATGCAACTGAGATACAATTACTCTGTCTGTTCCATTGATTACAAAAGTTCCATGTTCAGTCATTAATGGAATTTCACCGAAATAAACATCCGTAGTATCTCCGGATTCTTTTATGTTTTTAACTTCCTTAACGGTCTCTTTGTTGGTCTCCTTGTTATAAGTTATCAACTTGGTTTTAACTCTTAAAGGAGCTGCGTAGGATAATCCTCTCAGTTGGCATTCTCTGACACTAAACACTGGCTCTTCTAGTCTATAGCTCACATATTCCAAGCGTGCATTCTTTGAAAAACTTTCAATAGGAAATAATGTGTTAAAAGCCGCTTCTAGACCGGTATTCGCTCTTTTGTCTGGATCAATATCTTTTTGCAAAAAAACATCGTATGAGTCGATCTGAATTGAAAGTAAATTTGGGACATCAAGCGCAGATGATTGCTTTCCAAAATCCTTACGAAGTCGTTTTTTTTCAGTAAATGAATATGCCATATTGTTTGCTTAAATAATAATTACACAGCAGTAGACCTACCCATCTACTGAGTGTGTTTTTGTGTTACCTAAAGTAAATGATGAGCTCTCAGTTAAAGTTACTTCAGCTCGACAACAGCACCTGAATCTTCTAGCTGTTTTGTCATTTCTTCCACTTCTTTTTTGGATATCGCCTCTTTTATTGTTGATGGTGCCTTTTCCACCATGTCCTTGGCATCCTTAAGACCAAGGCCAGTAATAGCCCGAACAACTTTAATGACAGCAATCTTGTTGTCACCAAAACTTTTTAATATAAGGTCAAATTCAGTCTGTTCTTCTTCTTTGTCTGATGGCTCTGCTCCATTACCAGTTGTAGCAACTGCTGCAACTGCTGTAGGCGCTGATGCACTAACATCAAATTTCTCTTCCATTTCGGAAATCAATTCCACCAGATCCATAACGGACATTTTTGAAATCGCTTCCAAAACTTCCTCTTTTGATTTTATGCTAGCTTTAGCCATTACATTCTCCTCAATGAGCCCAAAAGGATGGACATTTTATATAAAAAAATTCCCTTATGAAACCTTTTCTTTATTATCTTTGACAGCAACTGTCATTCTTGCAAATTTAGTCGGAATTTCTTTCAAAGTTCTAACTGCTTTTTCTATAGGTGTTTGCAAAAGACGAGCAATAATTTCGTGCGCCTCTTGTTGGGTTGGTAGTTTTGCAATTCTATCCAATTCAGAGGCAGGAAAAGTGTTTCCATCTATGGCTAAACCGACTGTTTTCAGTTGCTCATAGTCTTTACTGAAGTTTTTAAATAATCTTGCTGGTGAAGCTAGATCATCTCCTGAGAGTGCAATTATGATGGGTCCTTTCAAGTTCTCAGTAAGACACTCAAAATTTGTATCTAACAAGGCTCTTTTACTTAAAGTATTTTTCACTACTTTAAGGTAGACACCTGACTCCCTAGCTTTTGCGCGTAGCTCAGTAATTTCAGTAACATTAAGTCCGCTAAAATCAGCTATTGCGGCAGAAATAGATGAACTTGCTACTGCATTCAGCTCTTGGACTAGAAGTTGTTTATCTTCGATGCTTAGGGGCATAATAAGTACTTATAAATTTTAGATTGTGTTGTGATCAATTGTTATTCCTGGACCCATTGTGGATGAAACGGTTACTTTTTTAATAAATACACCTTTGGCAGAAGATGGTTGGCTTTTAACAATTTCATCCAAAAAACTCTCTAGGTTCTCTTTTATTGATTCTTCTGAAAAATCTATTTTTCCTATAGAACAGTGAACGACTCCACCTTTATCATTGCGAAATCTTACCTGACCTGTTTTGGCTTTAATTACGGCATCTTCAACATTTTTTGTGACTGTTCCGTCCTTAGGATTAGGCATCATACCTTTGGGTCCAAGTATCTGCCCTAATTGCCCTACAACTCTCATAGTATCTGGGGTTGCTATTACTAAATCAAACTCGCTAAAACCTGATTTAATTTTCTCAGCTAAATCTTCAAAACCAACTTCGTCAGCACCAGCATTTTTTGCGGCATCTACTTGTTCATTCTGTGCAAAAACAATAACTTTCAATTTTTTTCCAGTGCCATTCGGTAAAACCATGGACCCTCTTACATTTTGTTCTGATTTTTTAGCATCAATTCCTAAGTTAACTGAGATATCAATAGTTTCATTGAATTTAGCATTGCTTGCTTTCTTCAAAAGAGATATGGCTTCCTCGAGAGGATAGTGTTTGTTGGAATCTATAGATTCCCGATTCACAATCATCCTTTTAGATTCTTTACCCATCGTTTTGACCCTCTATTTCTAATCCCATACTTCTTGCTGTACCGGCTATGATTTTCATAGCTGCTTCAATCTCAATGGCATTCAGGTCAGGTTCTTTTGCTAGTGCAATTTCTTTCAATTGTTTTTGATTAATTTTTCCAACTTTTTCTATGTTTGGCTCACCACTACCCTTGGCAATACCAGCGGCCTTTTTCAGTAAAGTTGATGCTGGTGGAGTTTTTGTAACAAATGTAAAAGTTTTATTACTATAAACACTAATAACTACAGGAATTAAGATGCCTGGTTCTGCATCAGCTGTTTTTGCATTGAAAGCATTGCAAAACTCCATAATATTTAAGCCAACTTGGCCAAGAGCAGGGCCAACAGGTGGGCTAGGGTTTGCTTGACCTGCAGGGATTTGCAACCTCACAACATTTTCTATTTTATTCTTGTTTTTTGCCATCCAATTTACTTCTTAAAAGAGTATTTATTCAATTTAATTTTTAGGATTTCTCAACCTGGTTAAAATTTAGTTCAACCGGTGTGGCTCTACCTAAAATCTGTACCGCCACAAAAAGTTTACTTTTTTCATAATTCACTTTCTCCACAACGCCATTGAAATCATTGAAAGGACCATCTATGACTCGCACAACTTCTCCAGGTTGATAGGTTGTTTTTGGTCTGGGAGTATTAGCAGCATCTTCAGCTTTATTTAAAATAGTCATTACTTCCCTGTCAGAAATAGGAGCTGGTTTTTCGCTGTTACCCCCTACAAAGCCCATGACATTAGGTATGGAATTTACGAAGTGCCATGTTTCATCATTTAAATTCATATTGACCAAAACATACCCAGGAAAATATTTTCTTTCGCTTGTTTTCTTTTGCCCTCCCTTCATTTCAACGATTTCTTCAGTCGGCACTACAATATCAGCAAATTGTTCTGACAAGCCCAGTTGTTTAATTCTGTCTTCTAGCATTGCCATAACTTTTTTTTCATAATTTGAATAGACCTGCAAGACATACCACTGATATTCCATAAATTTTTCCTTCTAACTTCTAGGAAGTAATTGTGTTTGTAAGAAACAGTAGCAAGAAATCAAGCAGCCAAAAGAATATACCCATTATCAAAACAAACACAAAAACCGTTAGTGTAGTCTGGAATGTTTCCTGTTTCGTTGGCCATATAACTTTTTTAATCTCAACCCTTGATCCTTGGAAGAATTCCCACAGTGTTTTACCTCTTTGTGTCTGGAAAAAAATTATAAGAGATACAACAACCGATGCTAAAACCATTAATACCCTGAAGAGTATCGATACCTGAACTAAATAGTAATAGGAAAAGATGCCTACTAAAAGAATCAGAACCGATCCTAAAAGTTTAAGCGTATCAAGCAAACTTGATTGTTCTTGTCCTACATTATCATTCATAACATTAATCCCAATTGGCCTTTAGCTCTGGCAGGCCAGGAGGGACTTGAACCCCCAACCTGCGGTTTTGGAGACCGCCGC
>CAZWGB010000039.1:0-12638 GCA_964633465.1 uncultured Woeseiaceae bacterium
CTAAAAAAGCAAAGCATTTATTTTGTAAAAATTGTGGAATAAAAAGTTTTTATCAACCTCGTTCACATCCCGATTCATACAGCATTAATCTAAAATGTGTAGAGGAACCGCCCGAAATAAAAAATGTAGTTTATTTTGATGGAAAAAATGAATTTACTTAAATTCCGTTACGATGGAATGAGGTTTCCATGCTATGTTTCTTGTTTCTTAATAGTTTTATTTTTATTTATTTCAACTAATTTGAAAGCACAGTCCAAAATACCGTTTATTCCAGATGATTTTGAGGTTCCAGTAACCCTTGAAACCAATGAATACAGATTAAGAATGCTATCTATTAATGACGTGGACATGGATTACGAAGCTGTGATGTCTAGTGCCAATCATTTAAGCCAAGTGTGGCCTGACAGTGATTGGCCAGAAGGCTTAACCCTAGAACAAAACCTGATCGATTTGGCATGGCATCAAAAAGAATTTCAAAGGAGAACCTCTTTTGCTTACACCATGGTCACATTAGACGAAAAAAAAGTTATTGGTTGTGTCTACTTTTATCCTACAAGCAAGCCTGGATATGACACTGAAATATTTATGTGGGTCAGAGAGAGTGAATTAAATACCGGTCTAGATTCTAGATTGTTTGAAACTGTTAGGATATGGTTGAAAGATGATTGGCCGTTTGAAAGCCCAGCTTTTCCTGGAAGGCTAATATCTTGGGAGGATTGGGAAAAAAAGGAAAATAAATGACGACCAAACATAGCACAATACGAACACATTTAATGACCGTGGAGTAGGAGTAAAACATGATTGCAAGAATATTGTCAGGTTTGGTTGGGGTGTTGATGTTATTGAATTGTTTATGGTGGATATTGGATCCGGCCACTGCAGCTGCAAGCTTGGCAATGCCTTTGCTTGTAGGCTTAGAATCGAATAGCCAGATTGGAGACTTCACTTCTTTCTTTTTTACAGCAGGGCTATTTGCTTGTATCGGCGCTTATAGGGCGGAACATATTTGGCTGTATCCAACCATATCTTTGATTGGTTCGGCAGCACTTTTCAGATCTTACGCAGTGGTCGCTCATGGTTCAGAGCCTTTGGTGTCTACTATAGTTTTTGAAATAGTTATCTCGGCGATCTTGATTCTTTGTGTGTTCTCAATGAAAAAAACTCAATGAAAACAATTTTTTGTAGGCTTCTATTCATTTTTTTATTGGCACACTCTAATTTTATATCAGCCGAAGTTGTTTTTGCGCCAGACAACTCCACAGTACTGATTACTGGCTCAAACCGAGGGTTAGGACTGGAGTTCTCTCGTCAATACGCTGCTGCAGGGTGGAATGTAATTGCAACATGTAGGAGTCCACAAACAGCAAAAGAGCTGCAAAAATTGGCAGCACAGTACAATCAAGTTGCGGTTGAAAAAATGGACGTAACCAGCGACAGCGATGTGGAGGTATTGTCCGCCAAATATAAAAACCAACCTATTGATGTGTTGTTAAATAACGCAGGAATCTATGGGACATTAGAGAAACAAACTTTAGGCGCTTTTGATTTCGAAGAATTAAAACGCGTCTTTGATGTGAATACGATTGGATCCTTGAGGGTCAGCGCGGCTTTTTTGGACAATGTGGCGGCCAGTGAGCAGAAGAAAATTATTAGCCTTGGCGGCGGCATGGGGACACCGACTATTGGTGGTATGTTTGGCGGTCATTATTTTATGAAAATGAGCAAAGCGGCCCACCTAAGCGCAATGGGAACGCTACAGGCAGATGTTGGTGATACAGGCATTATTATTACTATGATTTCACCGGGACGTGTCGATACACAGTTAATGCGTGACTCGGGATGGACTGGTAAATCAATCAGTGCCGAGAAGAGCGCAGGCTTGGTTATTTCTTTGATTGATAAGCTTGAACCAGAAATGAAAGGCAGGTTGGTTATGTATAACGGAATGATCATCCCATGGTAGATCAATCATCAAACAACAAGTATGAACAAGGACTGGGCAAAAACGCAGCAAACTTTACCGCCTTAACCCCTCTGTCTTTTATAGAAAGAACAGCCCGGGTGTTCCCGGATCACACAGCTGTGATTCATGGCGACACAGAGAGAAGCTGGATAGAAACATATCACAGGTGCATTAAGTTGGCCTCAGCCCTTAACAAAAGAGGAGTAAAAAAAAGCGACACCGTGGCCATGATGTTGCCCAATGTGCCTGCAGCTTTAGAGGCCCATTTTGGTGTCCCTATGTGTGGAGCGGTTTTGAACGCTTTAAACATTCGGCTCGATGCTAAAACCATTGCTTTTATTTTAGATCATGGAGAGGCAGAGGTTCTGCTCACTGACAAAGAATTTGCACCCATAATTAAAAAAGCTCTGTCGTTGTGTAAAGCCAAGCCATTGGTTATTGATGTGGACGATGCTCTGGCGCCTGATGGAGAATTATTAGGCGAGATAGAGTACGAAAAATTAATTGCTGAAGGGTCCCTAAACTACGATTGGCAATATCCTAAAAATGAATGGGACGCAATCTCGTTAAACTACACTTCTGGCACTACAGGCAATCCTAAAGGGGTGGTTTACCACCATCGCGGAGCAGCGCTTAACTCAATAGGCAATATCACCGCTTGGGCTATGCCTCCAAGGCCTAAATACCTCTGGACCCTCCCTATGTTTCATTGCAATGGATGGTGTTTTGCTTGGACGGTTACTGCTTTGGCAGGAACACATATTTGTCTTCGAAGAACAGAGCCAGGTCCCATCTATCAATCCATTATTGACCATAAAATTACACATATGTGTGGCGCACCCATAGTTATGGGTATGTTGGTTAATGCATCTTCCAGGGAGCAAAAAACCCTGCCCCACACAGTTAAAATGCTAACCGCTGGAGCGGCACCCCCGTCTGCAATTCTTGAACAAATTGAAACCTTAGGCTTTGATGTTACCCATGCCTATGGTCTTACTGAATGTTATGGTCCTGGCGTTGTTAGTGAATGGCATCCAGAGTGGGATGAGCTGCCAACAGCAGAGAAGGCATCTAAAAAAGCAAGACAAGGAGTTCCTTATTTGGTCATGCAGGACCTGACAGTAATGGATCCCACAACAATGCAGAAAACACCTGCTGATGCCCAGACCATGGGCGAGGTATTTATGCGAGGAAATAATTTAATGAAGGGGTATCTTAAAAATAAAACAGCCACAGAAAAAGCATTTTTAGGCGGCTGGTTTCACACTGGCGACTTGGGAGTTATGCACCCCGATGGGTATATAGAGTTAAAAGACAGATCCAAAGATATTATTATTTCTGGCGGCGAAAACATTTCTACCATTGAAGTCGAGGGCGTTTTGTATCAACATCCAGCAGTAGCAGAAGCAGCTGTAGTGGCAAAACCTGATGAGAAGTGGGGGGAAACACCCTGCGCCTTTGTTGCTTTAAAAGAAGAAGCAGAATCTTCAGAAGAAGAGCTAATTCAGTTTTGCAGAGACAATCTGGCACATTTTAAATGCCCAAAGAAAATTGTTTTTGCTGAGCTTCCAAAAACATCCACTGGAAAAATACAAAAATTTATTCTAAGAGAGCAAGCCAAAACACTCTAACTAACTGCTGGCAACAATTAATATACGTTAATTAAGTATTAACAAAAATCCTTATTTTCTTTAAGCTGAGAAGACTAAGAGAGGGATAAATTATGAAAAAAATAATTCTGAGCCTAGGTCTGTTGTTCATGGCCCTAACATTTAACGGACATGCGGCAAACCTAAAAACAGAGCTTGATGCCGAGCTAGACACGTTAATGGAGAAAGTGATTGAGTGGAGACACGATGTTCATCAACATCCAGAGCTTGGCAACAGAGAGTTTAGAACAGCCAAAAAAATCACTGATCATCTTCGGTCACTAAATATTAAAGTTGAAACAGGCATAGCCTATACTGGGGTCACAGGCTACATAGAAGGCGGACTTGAAGGCCCTACAATTGCATTAAGGGCCGATATGGACGCTTTGCCTGTTGAGGAGAAAACAGGCCTCCCTTATGCTTCAAAAGTCCGCACCAATTATTTGGGCAATGACGTTGGGGCAATGCATGCATGTGGCCATGATGCCCATGTTGCTGTTTTGATGGGCGTAGCTGAGTTTTTAGCAAAAAACCGACGGTTTTTAAAAGGCAATATTTTACTAATCTTTCAGCCTGCTGAGGAAGGCGCCCCAGAGGGCGAAGGAGGCGGTGCAGAAATGATGTTGGCTGAGGGCTTGTTTGAAAGGTATTCCCCGGAAGTGATTTTTGGTATGCATGTGGCCAACGCCCCACATGGCTATGTTTTTCTCAAACCAGGGCCAGCAATGGCAGCATCCTCTGCATACCGAATAAAAATAAAAGGAGTACAAGCCCATGGCTCAAGGCCCTGGGACGGTATTGATCCGATTATGGCAACTTCACAATTAATTGCCGCACTCAATACCGTAGTCAGCAGAAGGATCAATATAATCAATAATCCAGCGGTTGTTTCGGTTGGCATTGTTAAGGCTGGCACAAGAAATAATATTATTCCAGAAGACTCTGAGATCGTTGGCACCATTAGAACGTTTGATCCTGAATTGAGGGCCGAGATTTATGACGAGATCAGGCAAATAGCACAAGGGATAGCGGTTGGTACAGGTACAGAAATTAGCGTCGAGTTTGATTTTAGTGGTTTTTATCCAGTTACAGTAAATGACCCAGGGCTTTATCAAACTATGAAGGCTTCTCTTGTTGAGGCCACAAAAGGCCAGTTTGTAGAGCGGAAAGACCCGATTACTGGCGCCGAAGATTTTTCATTTTTTGCTCAAGAGGTTCCAGGACTTTATTTCTCACTAGGGGTTAACAAAAAAGGCGTTACTGAGTTGCAGCCAGGCAACCACTCGCCATATTTTACCGTTGATGATGATGCTCTTGATCAGGGCTTAAAATCTCTTATTTATTTAACTTTGGACTATCCAGAGACTCAAAAAAATTAAATAGGAATTCTTTTGAGTAAGTTTAAAAAATCCTTAGCCCTTTTGGTTCAGGCGACGTTTTTGTGTATGCCTTTGTCTGCAGAAATTTCGGTTAACCCCACGGTTGATGAAACCATTAATCAAATCAATTCTATTCCTACCAACGATATTTGGTGGACGGTCAATGGCAAGGACATGCTTTGGAATTTCAAAAACCTTAATAAAATTTTTCCAACCACAACGGTATACAGAAAAGGACAGATCAGCCCTCTTGAATTAAAATCTGATGATAAGATTTCACAATTTCCGGTTAAGACCGATAACGGAACAATGGAGTTTAAGGACTTTTTG
This sequence comes from uncultured Woeseiaceae bacterium, assembly GCA_964633465.1. Taxonomy (GTDB): domain Bacteria; phylum Pseudomonadota; class Gammaproteobacteria; order Steroidobacterales; family UBA11654; genus DTSX01. The sequence continues at coordinate 5,322 of CAZWGB010000039.1, forward strand.
GATAGCGATCTTTCAACTGCTATGGGAGTGCTTATCTTGCACAAAGGAGACATCGTCTTTGAGCACTATCCCAGAATGCAGGAACACGAAAAGCCTGTCTATTGGTCAGTAACAAAAGTTTTGGTCTCCAGTGTTGTCTCAATTCTTGAGGATCAGAACAAAATTGATATCACTCAACCCATTGATTTTTATCTTCCTGAGTTGAAACAATCAGATTTTAAAGGCATTTTGATAAAAAATATTCTCGACATGGCGACAGGCATCAACTGTTCCGAGGAATATTTTGACAAAAACTCATGTTATTACAGGTACTCTCAAACAGTCGGTGATGGTTTTTGGGATGAGACTTCTCCCTCCAATCCATATGAATACATTGCTAATCTTGATGTGGGCCGGAATATCGAACAAGGCAAACAGTTTGATTATTCAGGGGTAAATACTTTTGTGCTCGGTTGGTTGGTAGAAAAAATTACTGGTCTGCAATTTCAGGACGCTTTCAGCGAAATGATTTGGACCAAAATAGGAGCCGCAAGAGATGCTGCAATTTTTGCTCCCCGAAACGGAATCCCGGTAACCCACGGAGGGTTTTTGTCAACCCAAAGAGATTTAGCTCGATTTGGCCTACTTTTTACCCCTAGCTATCATGTCGTTTCTAAGGATCGCCTTATCTCTGAGCAACACGTCTCTTATCTTTTAAACCAAGGCAGACCAGAATTAATTCGATATGACAGTTCTCGAAAGATACCAAAGGAGCTCAAGCATAATGTTTATCAATGGGATATGGTTTACCAAAGCAACGATATTTACAAAGGCGGCTGGGCGGGACAGGGCTTGATAGTGAACCCAATAAAGGACTATGTTGTGGTATGGAGCAGTTATTTCAAAGACAAGGAAGAAAGCGAAATTAAGTTAACGCCCATTATTCACCAGGTGCTTCATTCAATTGAGGGAAAAAAATAATGTCTGAGCAATACCTTATATACGGCGCAGAGCTATCACCTTACTCAGTCAAGATACGTGCTTATTTTAGATACAAGGAAATACCCCACAAATGGATCATAAGGGATCAAAAATCCAATGTTGAATTCAAAAAATTTGCAAAATTGCCCATAGTGCCATTGGTGGTCACGCCTGAAAAAAAAGGCCTTCAAGACTCGACCCCAATTATTAAATTATTAGAACACCAATATCAAAACAATTCAGTTGCTCCAGCAGAAGCCCATACTGCTTTTGTCGCAAGAATCCTGGAGGAATACGCAGACGAGTGGCTGAACAAAGCAATGTTTCATTACCGTTGGCGATATAAGGATGACCAAATGTCTGCATCAGAAAGATTTGTGGGGCTAATGATTCCTGTTTGGGCCAAGAAAACCCCACTGCTTAACCGAGTTATACAAAGAAGGCTTGCAGCCACCATTAGGAAGAGAATGATCTCTCGTTTGTGGGTGGTTGGATCCAACGCCACTACCGAAAACCAGATAGAGCAATCTTTGGATAGTTTTTTGCATTTGGGAGAAAAGCATCTTCAGGGCCGACCTTATTTTTTTGGATTTCGCCCTTCCATTGCTGATTTTGGTATATGGGGGCAGGTTTATAATATGTGGACGGACCCCACCGTAAATCAGATTATTGAATCAAGTTGTCCAGAAACCCAAAAGTGGATCAAACGAATGTTGCGCCCCAAGACGGAAGGAGAGTTTGAGCCTTGGGAGAACCTAGAGGCAACCTTGATGCCAATTCTTAAACAAAACCTGGCCGCTGTTTTTATGCCTTGGCTCGATGCAAACAATAAGGCTCTAGCAAAAGGAGAAAAAGAACTCACCGTGAAGATAAATGGCAATGACTTTACACACTCTGTTGGTTCCCCACAAAAATATCATGCCAAATCATTTGCCATGTTATTGGATGAATACAACGATCTATCTGATAAAACCAAGCTGGATGCTGTTTTGCAGGAAGCGGGCCTCATTAGTTACTTTAAATAAAAATGCAAACCTTAAAAATTTTTCAATCGCTTTGGGCTATGGAGCAAAGACACCCGTTTTTGGAAGAGCCAAACAACGATGAAAAGTTTGAGAAAATCAAATCAGCCGGGTTTAATGGTGTTTGCATTGATCTTGCGGCTCATGAGGTAGAGGATTTTAAAAAAACCCAACCCTTGTTTGGGCAGCATAACCTTGAATGCATGGTTAATGCTTTTCCTTATGCATTGGATGATCTGAATCCTGTGTTGCAGCTGGCCAAGGATTTTGATGCTTGTTTTGTCAACATCATCGGAGGAGTGATGCCCATTGATTTCAGAGACGGCATCCCAGTGGTGGAAAGATGGATGCAGGATGGAGAAGATATAGGCATCAACGTTTTGTTTGAGACACACAGAGACAGTATTCTGAATGACCTTTATTACACTTTGCAGTTGATTGAGGCAGTGCCAGAAATGCGATTGTGCGCCGATCTTTCTCATTTTGTTGTTGATCGGGAAATGTGGACACCCATCAGCGATCGAGATCAAGGGTATATTAACCAAATTCTCGACCGGTCTGATTGTTTTCAAGGCAGAGTTGCCTCAAGAGAGCAAATCCAAATCCAACTCGATTTCCCCCAACATCAAGTTTGGGTGGATATTTTTAAAGAATGGTGGCGTGAAGGTATTAAACGCTGGAAAAAAAGAAACTCAGAGGATGCAACGCTTGTTTTTCTTTGTGAGCTTGGCCCCCCGGGCTACGCTATAACAGATGCTCAAAAACTGGAACTGTCTGATCGATGGCAAGAGGCGCTGCAAATAAAATCTTGGATCGAATTGATTTGGAATGAACTTGATGACAGGGTTTAAGCCTTAACAATGAACAAGAACATCAAATCATTTCCTGTTCTAGAAAACCCTGCGCCTTCTTTTACTGCCGTTGAAGCATCAGAGTTTGCCAAGCTTTGGTTTAAGGAGGCGCTCGATGTTAGCTCATTGGTTAGCGAAAGAGACCAGAATTTTCTTTTAAAAAACAATAAAGGCGAAAAATTTGTTCTAAAAATAGCCAACGAAGCAGAATCAGTCGAAGTTTTAGACTTTCAAAATCAGGCCATGAATCATATGGCCAAACAGGATCCATCTTTGCCTTTGCCAAAGGCATGTCTCAGTCTTGATAAAAAACAAATCCATAGACTAGAGCTCAATGGCAACAAACATTTTGTGAGGGTGGTTACCTACCTAAAAGGAAGGCTTTTAGATGATTTACCTCAAGACAAGCGCGATCAAAATTTGATGGTTGGCATGGGCCAGTTTTTAGGCAGGCTGGACCGTGGGCTATCTGATTTTTTTCACCCAGCGGCAACCCATCCTTTATTGTGGGATCTACAACAAACATCTAGCCTTCACCAACATCTATCACATATCAAAGATAAAAATAATTTATTAACGGCACAAAAAACACTAGACCATTTTCAGGAACATATAGCCCCTAAATTTTCGGTGCTTAGGACACAGGTGATTCACAACGACATGAACCCGGACAATGTTGTTGTAAAACACAGCGATTCCAGCCAGATAGCAGGCCTGATTGATTTTGGTGACATGGTTTATGCACCACTCATTAATGAGCCTGCTGTGGCTGCTGCCTATCAGTCTGTCAGTTGTGCAGATCTATTTCTAGGTACCACAGACATTCTTAAAGGATACCATTCAGCCAACCCGCTAGAGGAGCAGGAGATGGATTTGCTACCGAGCTTGGTTGTGAATCGCATAGCAATGACCGCAATTATTTCTGAATGGCGAGCCAAAGAACACCCTGAGAATCAAGACTACATTCTTGGGAACATCAACAGAACCTGGGAAGTCTTAAACGAGTGTCAAAAACACGATTATGCTGAGATTGCAGAGCAGTTTAAAAATAGCTTGGGCTAGAAAACAACCAGAATAAGGGGAACAACTAAATCAACAAACCAAAGAACAAGCAATTGTTACAAAGAAGGTTTAGGCACATGGGGAATGCCAACAGCCTGTTTTATTCAGAGCCACTTCATCTTGTTCGGGGTGAAGATGTTTGGTTGTATGATGCAGGAGGCAAAAAATACCTCGATGTCTATAACAATGTCGCCCATGTGGGGCACTCCAATCCTTATGTGGTTGAGGCAATCACCAAACAAGCAAAAAATCTTAATACCAATACACGTTATTTACATGAGAATATTGTTGATTTGGCAGAGAAAATAACAAAGTTAATGCCTGGTGAACTGAGTGTTTGTTATTTTGTTTGCAGTGGCAGCGAGGCCAACGACCTTGCTCTTCAAATTGCTCGAGCCTACACCAAAAAGCAAGGGTGCCTTGTTTCTGAAAATGCTTACCATGGCAACACGACTGCGGTTTTTCAAATGAGCCCAGAGGATTGTGCAGCAGAAACAAGACAAGAGTGGGTTCAAACATTGCCTAACCCAAAAAAATATCAACAAACAGATCAAGTTGAGGTTAGTTGTATAAAAGACTTATCCTTTGCAATGGATAATCTCGATGACATTAGTGTAGGTACGGCGGCAGTTATTTTTGACAGCATCTTCAGTAGCGACGGTATTTTTTTACCCCCATCAGACTATTTAAAGACCGTCTATGGAGCAGTAAGGACATCAGGAGGCCTTGCTATTGCAGATGAAGTGCAATCAGGGTTTGGCAGAACAGGCAGTTATATGTGGGGCTTTTCCCATGATGGTGTTGTCCCAGATATTGTTACTTTAGGAAAACCTATGGGTAATGGCTATCCGATTGCTGCAGTTGTTACCACTGAAGAAATCGCTCAGACATATAACAAGGAATACGGTTATTTCAATACATTTGGTGGCAACCCCGTGGCTTGTGCCGCAGGGCTTGCTGTATTGGAGGTGATAAAAAAAGATCAGTTGATGAATAATGCCAAATCTACTGGCTTGTATTTTTACCAGGAGCTGAAAAAACTTGCTGGAAAATATGAATTAATTTCCGATGTTAGGGGTAGCGGTTTGTTTTTGGGCATTGAATTAATTGACCCGATAAAAAAAGAGCCAGCGACCAAGAAAACTACTGAGATTGTGGACCTACTCAGCAAGAATGGAATCTTGGTTGGCAAAACTGGACCCGACAGCAATGTCATTAAGATAAGGCCCCCTATGACTTTCAGGGAACAACATGCAGACAGAGTTATTGAATGCTTAGATGAAGTCCTAAGCTCATTGTCTTGATGACTAGAAGCTTGGTTGTGTGACCCAACCACGGACAAGTATTAAATTTTTTGTTTAATATGTTATTGACTCAAACAGACCCGCCGCTCCCATGCCTCCACCTACACACATGGTAACGACCCCATACCTAATTTTTTTTCGCTTGAGTTCGCGTGCTAAATGTCCTACTTGCCTAGACCCAGTCATGCCAAAAGGGTGACCAATTGCTATTGAGCCACCGTTAATATTTAACTTCTCAGTTGGTAGATTAAGATGGTCTCGTATGTAGACAACTTGTGAAGCAAAAGCTTCGTTCAGTTCCCAAAGATCTATATCGCCAACGTCTAAACCGGCTGATTTTAAAAGTTTCGGTATAGCAAAAACAGGGCCGATACCCATCTCATCAGGCTCGCAACCACTTACTGTAAATCCCCTAAAATAAACTAATGCATCAAGACCTAATTCATCCGATTTTTCTTTGCTCATCACCATTGTGACAGACGCTCCATCTGAGAGTTGTGAAGAATTTCCTGCTGTGACAGAACCGCCTTCAGGATCGAAAACAGGATTTAATCCTGCAAGACCCTCTATAGTTGTATTGGGCCGATTGCAGTTGTCTCTATCAACAACTGTTTCTTTTTCAGACTCTTCACCTGTTTCTTTGTTAACAATTTTCATGACTGTGTTCATAGGAACAATCTCATCATTAAACAAACCCTGATCCTGGGCGTCTGCACATCTTTGTTGACTAGATAAAGCATACTCATCTTGAGCTTCCCGAGTTACATTGTATCTTTTAGCAACAGTCTCAGCAGTGGTACCCATAGCATGGTAAACACCAGGCACTTCCTTCGTTATTTTTTCATTTTCAAACATATATGTATTAATATGCCCTTGAGATGTGCTAATTGATTCCACGCCCCCAGCAATAATACAATCAGCAAAACCGCTCTGAATTTGGGTTGCGGCCATAGCAATAGTGGTCAATCCAGATGAGCAATAACGGTTCACAGTAGTGCCTGCAGTTTGAATAGGTAGTTTTGATAAAACTGCTGAAGTTCTGGCAATATTGTTTCCTTGGGGTCCTTCAGGATATCCGCAACCCAGAATAACATCCTCAACAAGCCCAGGGTCCACCTTTGGGTTTCTGTCCATTAATGCATCAATGATGTGAGCTGTCATATCATCAGCTCGAGTTTGATTAAAACCACCCCTAAAAGATTTTGCTAATCCAGTTCTGACACTATCAACTATTACTGCTTCCGCCATGTTTTTCTCTCCAATTTTCTTAAGCAATATTACTACTAAGTTTTAAATTTTACACCAAAAGCAAGTGGTTCATTGTCAACAAAACGTTCCTAGATAAGCAATCAGGATGTCAGTCTATATCAATTTCAACAACCACTGGCGTATGGTCAGAAGGTTTTTCCCATCCTCTTGGGGATTCATCTATAGTGCTAGAAGTACATCGCTCTGCTACAGGAGTTGATAGGAGAATTAAATCGATTCTTAGCCCCATTTTTCTACGATAAGCTGCTGCCCTGTAGTCCCACCAGCTGTATGAAGCGTCTTGTTGTTTAAACAACCTGAAACTGTCTACTAAACCTAAATCAACTAGCTTTTCTAGGGCTCCACGTTCTTGTTTGCTACATAAAACCTTGTCTTTCCAGGCTTCAGGATCATAAACATCACGATCTTCTGGTGCTATGTTGAAGTCTCCTAAAACAATGAGATTTTCATTTTCTTTAAGGCTCTTTTCTATATAGCCCGTCAAATGATCCAACCACTCTAATTTATAAACAAATTTATCCGATCCAACACTTTGTCCATTTGGAACATAAATATCCATCACGGTGATGCCTTCGTATGTTGCAGAAACCACTCTGGTCTGTGGATCCTTATAACCGGATATTCCAGTACTTGGGTTTATCGGCTCTTTTTTTGAAAGCAAGGCAACACCATTGTAAGCTTTCTGGCCATAGACAAGGGGGTAATATCCTAATTTTGAATATTCATCATAAGGAAACAGATGATCAACCACTTTTGATTCTTGTATTGCCAATACATCTGGTTGAATTGTTTCCAACCAATTGACAACGTGTTCAGTTCTGGCGCGGATGCCATTAACATTCCAGCTTG
>CAZWGB010000040.1:0-12580 GCA_964633465.1 uncultured Woeseiaceae bacterium
GCCCTGTCTGCTTGGGCCCTGGTTGCCTGAACCGCCCTCCCTTTGCTTGAGTTTAGTTTTTTAAAATGAATTCCTGCTTGGTCTGCTGCTGTCGCCATAACCCCACCCAATGCGTCTATTTCTTTGGCCAAGTGCCCCTTGCCAACACCACCAATTGCTGGGTTACAGCTCATTTGCCCAATGGTTGCGGGGTTTTGGGTCACGAGCAGGGTTTTGTGGCCCATGCGTGACAAAACGGAGGCCGCCTCTGTCCCAGCATGCCCCCCTCCAACCACTATTGCGTCGTAATTATTTTTGCTTGTCATTGCTCTATTTTCCAATACAAAATTTACTAAAGATTTTCTCTAGAAGGTCTTCGTTTGTAAACTCTCCTGTAATCTCTGAGATCGCATTTTGCGCCAGCAAGAGTTCTTCTGCAACCAAATCTGTTGTTTGGTTGTTTTTTACTTTTTCTGCTGCTGATGTAAAAAAATCATGTGCTTGGTTTATGTTGCTGAGGTGCCTCCTTCTTGCGGTATATGTTTCCTCTTGGCTTAAATCAGAGCCAAAAAATTTTTTGAGGTGATCAACAAGCTCATCAACCCCTTCTTTTGAGGTGGCAGATAAGCAAAAAACCACTTCCTCATTGTCCTTGTTTTTTCCTGCCTTGTCTTGGGTTAGGTCGATTTTATTTTTAACGACTATGGTATTTTCGCTTGGTTCGATTTTTTCAGGCTGCTTGGCGCTAGCATCAACTATGCGTAAAACGCAGTCAGCGCTCGCAGCTGCTTTTTTTGCTCTTGCGATACCCTCTTGCTCTATTGGGTTTTTGGCGTTTCTAATTCCAGCTGTATCTATTAGGCGAACCAAAAACCCATCAAGAAGAATGGTTTCATCTAGCGTGTCCCGGGTTGTCCCCGGAGATCTGTTAACAATCGCTCTTTCATGGCCACAGAGTGTGTTCAACAAGCTTGATTTGCCAACGTTGGGCCGACCAGTTAACACAACAGTTATCCCCTCTCTGACCCTGCATGCTTTTTCAGTGCTGGTCAAAAGCAACTGAAATCTTTTTTGTGCTGCTTTAAGCTTGGTTTCAAGGTTTTTTTTGTGTTTTGTTTCGGCCAGGTCTTCCTCGGGAAAATCTAGGCTGGCCTCCACCTCGGCCCTAAGCTCTGTTAATTCGTTGCTCAACAAGCAGAGTTCTTTAGAGAAAACACCATCAAGAGACCTCTGTGCCGCTTTTGCGGTTGCGCGTGATGTGCTTTCAACAAGATCGGCAACTGCCTCGGCCTGAATCAAGTCGAGCTTGTCGTTTAAGAATGCTCTTTTGGTAAACTCGCCCCGCTCAGCGATTCTCGCGCCGTGCTGAAACAAGGCCTCAAGAAGTTGGTCGACAATGGCTTGGCCGCCGTGGCAGGTCAGCTCGAGAACGTCTTCTCCTGTGTAAGACCTGGGGGAGCTAAAAAAAAGAGCCGTGCCAAAATCAACAATTTCGCCTTCAGCTGTTTTAAAAGAAGAATACTTTGCTGCCATGTGCTTTGGGGCATAGCCAAGTGTTTTTTTTGCTATCTGTTTTGTAAGGGGGCCCGAAATCCTCACAACAGCAAGGCCGGCTCTGCCGGGCGCTGTTGCCAATGCTGCTATGGTGTCATTAAGTTTGTTTAACTTCGAGCTCAAGCTTTATTGGATTGCTCTGTTTATTTTCCACTGCTGGGCAATTGATAACAGGGAGTTGGTGAGCCAATAAAGAACCAGCCCAGACGGGAAAAAAGCAAACATAGCGGTGAACATTATTGGCATTGCCATCATAACCTTGGCTTGCATTGGGTCGGGTGGTGCTGGGTTTAGTTTTTGTTGAAAAAACATGCCAAGCCCCATTATAACAGGCAACACAAAATAGGGGTCCCTAGAAGAGAGGTCTTGTATCCAAAGAAAAAATGGCGCTTGTCTGATTTCAACGCTTTCAAGCAAAACCCAATAAAAGGCGATGAAAAAAGGTATTTGGATCAACATTGGCCAACAGCCTGCCATGGGGTTTACTCCTTCTTTCTTGTACAACTCCATCATCGCTTGGCTTGCGGCTTGTTTGTCGTCTTTGTGTCGGTCTTGAATGGCCTTAATTCTTGGTGTGAACTTTCTCATTTTGGCCATTGATTTGCCGCTAGCCTCTGTCAAAGGATAAAAGAGAAGCTTGATGAGAAGGGTGACCAAAATAATTGCAACGCCCCAGTTTTGAACAAGCCGGTGTGCCCTTTCTAGAACCCAAAACAAAGGAGCTGACAAAAAAGCTAACACCCCGAAATCGACACTTAGCTCAAGGCCCTGGGCAATGTCCTTTAGTTGTTCTTGTATTTTTGGGCCAACAACAAGCGTGGTGGAAACCTTTATTCTAGCACCCGGCTTGACGGTGACCGGCGTTTTTCCAATTGTGGCTACTTTATACAAGCCATTGCCTGGGTCTGCAGTGGTGCTGTATGTGTACGGCTGGTTTCTTTCTGGGACCATTGCAACCAAAAAGTGGTGTTGTATGTTTGAGGCCCAACCGTTGGTGTGTGTCGTTGTTGTGGGGGTAGAGCCAATCTCGCTGATGTCTAGTTTTTCGTAGCTATCCCCATCATAAATTATGGGCCCATTGAAAGAGTACGTCTCGACATCGAACATAGACCTTTCTTGTTTTTTGTCTTTTTTTACAAGCTGATTATAAAGAACAAACGTGTAGTCTTGTGTGCCCAGGTTTTTAACATCGTATGTCAACAAAATATCATAGCGCCCTTTTTTTAGGGTATAGCTTTTAACGACCTCTAGGTTTGTTTGCTCTTGACTGGCGCCCCAAACCAAAGATGTTGAGATCTGCTCCTGTCCTTCTCTTAGTTCTAGTTTTTTGTATTTCTCTACAAAGGCCTGCTGATGGTTCGGCTCAGGAAGGTTGTTTAACGACAGAAGTCCTGTTTGAAAATACTGATAGCTTTCTTCGTTGTAGGAAAGGAGCTCAACCGGTGTTGCTGTTTCTTTTTTGCTTGGAAAATATTTAAGAAGCTTTGCTTGAACGATGTCTCCGCCTTTGTCAGGGTTTATGCCCAGCTCTAAAACATCGGTTTTTACTGTTACCAGCCTAGATGCAATTCTTGGTTTTTCAGGTGTTTCTGTTGGTCTGCCCTCGACTGTAACCGTGGGCAGGTTGTCTGACAGCCCCAACACGCCTGATGGCTCTTCGGCCCCCTTGTTGTTTTGTGTTGTTGGGCCTTCTGTTTGGGCTGACGCCATGCTTGGGTTGGTTGGTGGCGCCACATAATCTAGGTTCCACTGGTTTACACCCAACCAAAGCAGAACAAAAAAACCGCCCCACAAAACAAGCCTCAGGCTATCCATTTGTTGTGCTTGTTTTTGTTGAGTGTTTCATTATCTTCTGCCAATGGCTTGTTAAGCTTTCGATTAATATTTTATCATCAGCCACTCTGGATGCTTGGTGTTTTACTCTGACAACAACATCAAAGCCATCCTCACACTTAAGGCCGCCTAAAAAGCTCTTTTTTATAAGTCGCTTTAGCTTGTTTCTTTTTGTTGCTTTGTTTACGATTTTTTTTGCTGTTGAGACCCCCACCCTGCTTCTTGGCGCCTTGTTGGGCATGTAATAAACAGCAAAAAACTTGTCTTCAGAGACTGTTGGTGAAGAAAGAACGCGATCAAAGTTAAGTTTTTCTGCCAAAATTGCTGTCTTAAACAGAAAGCCTAGCCCTTCCTTTGGCTCTCCTTTTATTAATAACCCTCCTTCCTGCCTTGGTGGACATGCGCGCCCTGAAGCCGTGGGTTCTTTTTCTTTTTAGATTACTAGGTTGATATGTTCTTTTCATTGTTAAGCAAAAACCTCATTTAAAAACAATACGATAGTAGGGGTTATTTCGGCATGAAAGAGTATGAAAGAAGCCCCCCGTTGTCAACCAAAAAACAACCTGTGGATAAGTAAAAAAAGAAAGTATAGTATTGAGGTAGTTTTTTCTTTTAGGCTTTAAACCAACCTCATTACTAAAACAACCAAGATATGCAAAGCTCTGTATGGGACCACTGTCTAGACACACTAAGGTCGGACCTAACAGAACAACAGTTCAATACCTGGATTAAGCCCCTGCTTGCAATAGAAGATGAAGGGGGTCCCTCCTTAACCCTTCTTGCCCCAAATAAATTTGTTGTTAACTGGGTTCAAAAAAATTACTTGGAGCAAATTAAGGCAGCTGCTGAAAAAAGACTTGATGCTAAAACAACGGTTGCCATTTCTGTTGGTGACCAAAGCCTTGCAAAAACCAGCGCGCACAAAGACACAAAAAAAACAAAGCCTCCAAGTGTTGTTGGGGCGCCGCTAAACCCCCTGTATACTTTTGAGGGCTTTGTTGCAGGAAAAAGCAATCAAATTGCTAGAGCAGCGGCTATTCAAATAACTGAAAATCCAGGCACCTCTTACAATCCTTTTTTTATATATGGAGGAGTTGGCCTGGGAAAAACACATCTTATGCAAAGCGTTGGAAACAAAATAAACTCTACCAACGAAAACAGCAAAGTAGCCTATGTTCACTCCGAAAGGTTTGTTGGTGAAATGGTTTCTGCTCTTCAACACAACACAATTAATAGTTTTAAACACCAATATAGGTCACTAGATGTTTTGTTAATTGATGACATTCAGTTTTTTGCTGGTAAAGAGCGATCCCAAGAAGAGTTTTTTCATACTTTCAATGTTTTGCTAGAAGCAAACAAACAAATAATAATCACGAGTGACCGCTACCCTAAAGAAATTAGAGGGCTGGAAGAGAGACTTAAGTCGCGATTTGGTTGGGGTCTAACTGTTTGTATCGACCCCCCTGAGCTTGAAACGTGTGTCGCTATTTTAAAAGTAAAATCCTCTATAGAAGAGTTTGATCTTCCAGAAGATGTTGCTTTTTTTATAGCAAACAAAATAAGATCAAACGTAAGAGAGCTTGAGGGTGCGCTTAGAAAGGTTATGGCTAATTGTAGGTTTACAAACAGAGAAGCAAGCGTTGAGATAGCGAGGGAATCACTAAGAGATCTTTTAGCTATACAAGCAAAACAAATAACGATTGAAAACATTCAAAAGATAGTTGCTGAATACTACAACATAAGAATATCTGACCTATTATCAAAACGAAGAAACAGATCAATAACGAGACCCAGGCAGCTTGCTATGGCGATAACGAGAGAGCTAACATCTCATAGTCTTCCTGAAATTGGTGATTCTTTTGGAGGGAGAGATCATACAACTGTTTTGCATGCCTGTAAGAAGACCGTGGATTTTAAACATAGCGACAGTAAAATTAAAGAAGATTATGAAAACATAATACGCTCTCTTAATATGTGAATATGTTGTTAATAAATATAAGGACTAGATTTATCCACATTTTATTAACAAAATACATGTTTTACTAACATTTTTTAAAACATTAAATTCTTCCAAGCTATTGATTAGTAAGTAAATAATAGGTTTATAAACATAATAACAAAGATAATAATAATAATAGAATAATATATGAAATTGATAATTAATACTTCGTTACTTAAAAAGACATTGCAAGATGTAATGGGTGTTGTGGGCAAAGACTTAACAATGCCAATACTTAGTCATGTTTTAATTGAAAAGAATAAAAAAGAAATAATAATCTCTGGTACAAATTTAGAGGTTCAAATTTCTTCGTCAGCAAACTTTATAGAAGCAGATGATTTCGAGCCAATTACTGTTTCTGGTAGAAAGCTTTATGAAATAGTTAGATCTCTAGATAAACAAGAAATTGAGCTATGCCTTAGTAAAAACAGGCTTATACTTAATACTAGCAACAGCACATTTAAGCTTTCCATATTGCCGGCTAATAATTTCCCAACATTTGAAGAACACAAATCAATAGAGTCTTTTACGATAAACCAAGCACAACTACTTGATTTGCTTAATAAAACAAGCTTCTCTATGGCAACCAATCCAGACGTTAGGTTTATCTTGTGTGGTTTGTTGCTTGAGATTAAACCAAATGAACTAACAGCCGTAGCCACAGACGCACACAGACTAGCGATAAGTTCATCTATACTAGAGAAGAAACAAATTAACAACATTAGCTGCATTGTTCCCAGGAAAGCCGTTCTTGAGCTAACTAGGGTTTTGCAAGAGAACAACGAAGCAAAAGTAAGCGTTGGCACCAACCAAATAAGTGTTAAAACAAAAGGAATTTCTTTTGTTTCAAAACTAATGGACGGGAAATTTCCCGCAGGATATAAGGGCGTAATACCTGAAAACGCATCTATAGAAGTTTTGCTAGAGAAACAGATGATAGGGGCGGCCCTTCAAAGGGTTTCTATATTAGCAAACGAAAAGTTTAAAGGCGTTAGGGTAGAGGCAACAAACAAACATATTGTTTTGTCATCTGAGAACCCAGAACAAGAAGAGGCAAAAGAAACAATAGAACACAAAAACCCAAACAAAGAAAGCAACAAAATTATTGCTGGATTTAATGCTGGGTATTTAATTGAGGCTATAAACGCATGCTCTGGCGATGAGGTAGTAATAGGCCTCAATGGACCAAAAGAAAACCAAGACCAATCAACAGAAAAGAAAACAAGAACAGAGGGAACGCTTATATTTTCACCAAGCGACAACAACACCAGGTACGTCGTAATGCCATATAATATCTGATAGCACCCACTGATTTATTGTCTTTAAACACAGACCCACGCACCTGTTTTTAAGGGCTTAAAAGAAAGCAGCAACCAAAGAAACAACAGCCCACCAACCAACATAGGCTTATGCTGCTTATTATGAAAAGAAAACAACAAAGACAAGCAAGAGACTGTTCCACGTGGAACACCCGTTTTAACACCACAAAAGAGTTGAAAAGAAAGACATAAAGAAACAAGACAAAACCGATCCTAGTCTGTGGTGTAAAACAAAAAAGATGTAACACAGATATAATTTTTTTCATATATATATCAACAACTTATAATAATTGCTAAATTTGGTGTTGGGCTTAAAAAAACAACATTATTATTTACTTTTAACAAGCAAAGTAGCGTGTTTTTTGGTAAAATTTAATAATCTTATAAGCTAGTTTTTACTTAAAAACAAAAACCCGAAAAGTGACCAAGAAAAAAAAAGAAAACAAGTATGACTCATCAAATATAAAAGTCCTAAAAGGGCTTGATGCGGTTAGAAAAAGACCTGGAATGTACATAGGAGACACAGATGATGGGTCTGGTCTCCATCACATGGTCTTTGAGGTTGTTGACAACTCAGTGGATGAATCTCTGGCTGGCCACTGTTCTGAAATTGATGTAATCATTCATCAAGACGATTCAATAACAGTTAAAGACAACGGCAGAGGAATCCCGGTTGATAAACACTCTGAAGAAAACAAATCTGCGGCGGAAGTCATCATGACTGTTTTACATGCGGGCGCTAAATTTGATGATGATTCATATAAGGTTTCTGGAGGACTGCATGGTGTTGGTGTTTCTGTTGTCAACGCTTTGTCTGAGTCACTTAACCTAAGGATCCACAAAGACGGAACATCTTATGAGCAAAACTACACTCAGGGAGTGCCGACAAAACCCCTTAAAAAAATTGGCAAATCTAGTAAATCTGGAACAACCATCAGCTTTAAGCCGAGCACAGAAACTTTTTCTGATACCTCTTTCCACTACGATGTTCTTGCTAAGAGGCTCCGAGAGCTTTCGTTTTTAAACTCAGGGCTTACTATTACTCTTTTTGATGAAAGAACAAACAAAAAGGACTCCTTTCTTTTCAAAGGAGGCATTCAAGCGTTTGTTTCTCACTTAAATAAATTGCAGTCACCGCTTCATGAAACAATCGTTTATGCAATGAAGGAAAAAAAGGGAATTTCTTTTGAGGTTGCCATTCAATGGAACGAGGGGTACAGAGAAAACACTTACTGTTTCACAAACACATTAAGACAGAGAGACGGAGGAACCCATTTGGCTGGGTTTAGAGGGGGGCTCACAAGAGCAATTAATAATTATATTGACAAAGAAGGCACCAAGCATGATATAGCCGTTACAGGTGAGGATTGTCGTGAAGGAATGACAGCAGTGCTTTCAATCAAACACCCAGACCCTAAGTTTTCTTCACAAACAAAAGACAAGCTTGTTTCCTCAGAGGTAAAAGGGGTTGTTGAGTCTCTGTTAAACAAGGTGCTTCATGAGTTTTTAATGGAAAACCCTGTAGAAGCCAGGGCCATAATTTCAAAAATAATAGATTCTGCTAGAGCCAGAGAGGCGGCAAGAAAAGCACGAGAAATGACTAGAAGAAAAGGGGCCCTAGATATAGCAGGGCTTCCCGGAAAGCTTGCGGATTGCCAAGAGAAAGACCCAGCGAAGTGTGAAATATTCTTGGTAGAGGGCGACTCGGCGGGAGGCTCTGCCAAACAAGGGAGAGACCGTAAAACACAGGCAATTCTCCCCTTAAAGGGAAAAATTTTAAATGTTGAAAAAGCAAAGAAAGAGAAAATATTCGCCTCCGCAGAGATTGGGACTCTAATAACCGCACTAGGTTGCGGGATAGGAGAAGATGAGTTTGATCTGTCAAACCTTCGCTACCACAAAATTATAATCATGACAGATGCAGACGTGGACGGTTCGCACATAAGAACCTTGCTGTTAACTTTTTTGTTTAGGGAGCTCCCACAGCTAATCTCTAATGGTAATGTTTACATAGCTCAGCCGCCGTTATACAAGGTTAAAAAAGGAAAAAACGAACGGTATGTAATCGACGATGATCAGCTTAATAAAATAATCGTTTCCAACGCCATTGAAGGAAAAGCCCTAAAACCACTTAAGAAGAAGAAAGACCTTAAAGGAAAAGAGTTTTATGCGGCAATAAACAAGTATTTGGCATCAACGGCCCTCCAGGAGCGCCTCTCTAGACAAACAAACGAGGTTACGGCAACAGCAATACTCAAAACAAAACCAATCACAAAAGGTGAGGCCTCTAATAAAAATAAGTTTCATGCTTGGGTTAAGGGCGCCCAAAGGAAAGCGAAGAAACTGGCAAAAGAAAATGGCACCAAGATTGCATTTTCTGTGGTAGAAGACGATGAGGGTTTTCTTTATTTAGAGTCAAAAGAACAGAGTAACGGAAGAAGCCTAACAGGAAGAATACCAAGAACATTCTTTAGGTCGAAAGAATACCAAAGCATTAAAGCCTATCAAGACTTAGAAAAAACCTTTAAAGGCGGAGCCGTGATTAACGAAGGCGACTCACGCGTGGTGTATGACTCACTTTCAGATGGCTTGGGGGACCTGATTAAAAACTCTAAAAAAGGGCAAAGCATACAAAGGTACAAGGGCCTTGGTGAAATGAACCCAGGCCAGCTATGGGACACAACACTGGACCCTGAAACAAGATCTTTAATTCAGGTTAGGATTGAGGATGAGATTGAAGCAGACCTTGCTTTTGCAACACTCATGGGCGAGGAGGTTTATCCTAGAAGGCAGTTTATTGAAGAAAATGCACTAAATGTTGCTAATCTTGACATATAATCCTTAGAAAATAGATTAAAACCACTAGAAAACACACCATAAAGGCTATAAATCTGGTTTTTATAGGGAAAAAAACACTTTTTTAGCCAAGACTCTTTATTTCTTCCTCTATCCACTCTTGGGCCCGCTTGTTTATTTCGCTCACATCAAGGCCCTGGGTTGCGATTTGGCTACCAACAGAGAATGTGATTTTTCCAGGCTTTTTGATTAACGATCTTCTTCCCCAAAAATAACCGGCGTTATGGGCCACAGGTAAAACTGGTCTGTCTGTTCCTTTGGCCAACAAAGCACCGCTTATGCCGTACTTCCTAGTTTCCCCATGTCGCATCCTGGTACCCTCTGGGCAAACAACCAGCCACCTGCCCTCATTTAAGTATTCCTCTCCTTTCGTCACCACCTTGTTAACTTCTTTTCTTCCAAGGCCTCTTTTTACCGGGATACATTTCAGCGCTTTTATAGCCCCCCTTAAAATCGGAACAAACATTAATTCATATTTTGTGACGTAAGAAGAGGGCTGAAAGAAGGATAGGGCAAAAAATATTTCATACACAGAAGAGTGTTTTAAGAACACTATACAAGGCTCCTTTGGAATGTTTTTTAGGCCAACAACCTCATGACTGAGACCACACAGGCCTTTACACATGAATATATTTGTCTGGGCAAAAGCGGTCGCGGCACGCCACCTATTTCTTTCGTTTATTATCAGGTTGGGCAAAAGAACTATAAAACCAAAAACCAAAACACTAAGAAAAAACAAAACCGTGTAAATCAAAGAACAAAAAAAACCAAACAAACCCTTCATCTCATCTCTTTAAAAAATGCTTATTAGACAATCAGCAAGTCCTGAAGGCAGGCTGCCACCTCAGAAACAGGAACACGCCTTTGATCCATTGTATCGCGGTCACGCAAGGTAACCGTTTGATCTTCAAGGGACTGAAAATCCACAGTCACACACAACGGCGTTCCCACCTCATCGTGTCGTCGGTAGTTTTTGCCTATGTTTCCAGAGTTTTCTAAAAGAACGCGACCCAACTGTAGGTTTTGCAGTGCTTCTTTTATTTTTGTCGCCTCTTCTAACAGGCCAGCATGGTTACGCTTCAAAGGAATGACGGCCGCCTTGATTGGGGCCAGGTGGGGCTTTAGCGCAAGAACCAAACGCTCCTTGCCGCCCTCTAGTTCTTCAACCTTGTAGGCCTCATTTAAGATGGCCAAAACCCCCCTATCAACACCAGCAGAGGGCTCAACTACATAGGGAACCTCCCAGCCATTGGTTTGTTTGTCCTGAAAGGCAAGTCTTGTTCCTGAGTCAGTGTTTTTCTTTACCTTGGACTTAATGTTTAGTTCAGACTGCTCTTTGGTGTGTGAGCCTAAGTCAAAATCAGTTCGGTTTGCAATTCCTTCAAGCTCTTCTAGGCCATGAGGAAAACCGTACATTATGTCAATCGTTGCCTTGGAATAATGAGAAAGCTTTTCTTTTTCTACTTTATGTAGCTCCAGGCTGCTTTGATTAACCCCTTGCTCGACCCACCACCTTTGGCGATCTTTTACCCAAAAATCGAGCCACTGTTCGTCAGTGCCAGGCACGACGAAAAACTCTAATTCCATTTGTTCAAACTCTCTTGTCCTAAATATAAAATTTTTGGGTGTTACTTCGTTCCGAAAAGCCTTGCCGATTTGGGCTATGCCAAAGGGCAGGTTTCTTGAGGTAGAGTCAAGAACATTTTTAAAATTAGTAAAAATTTGCTGCGCAGTTTCTGGCCGCAAATACGCGAAAGACTTGCCGTCGTCCACGGGACCTATGTTTGTTTTAAACATTAAATTAAAGGGCCGAGGCTCTGTTAGGTCTTCTGAGTTGCAAGAAGGACATTTGTGATCTTTCAAGTCATCGGCGCGCCAACGTGACTTACAGGAGCGACAGTCAACCAACGGATCAGCGAAGGTGTCTTCGTGTCCTGAATACTGGAGAACCTTAGGGTTGGTGAGGATAGAAGAGTCAAGCCCCTCAACATCGTCCCTGTCATAGACCATAGCCCTCCACCAAGCCTGCTTTAGATTGTTTTTTAGCTCTACTCCCAAAGGGCCATAATCATAGAGCCCCCGTAGGCCGCCATAGAGTTCATTTGATTGGTATATAAAGCCCCTGCGCTTACAAAGCGAAACCAATTCATCCATGGTTTTGGCGGTCATGGTGTTATCTCGAGTGTATATAAGGGTAAAGCTTTAGGGTCCATGGTTAGTCTTTTTTAAACGCTAAAAGTATAGCGTTGTTTTGGTCTCAAGCCCAAAAAGATTCAAAAAAAAACAAATAATTGCAAAATAAAAAACAAAACAATTGATTCAAAAAGTTGCTCCGAGTATTATTAATTTTGCTTGTTAGTTTTTCTTAAACAAGCAAGAAAATACATTTGGTTTAACAGCCTATTTTGAGACGCAAGTAAGCGAAAGCTGAAGAAACGGAGCCGTTTATCTCATGATCAACGCACCCTTTTGCCAACTAAAAGTAGGACACAAAGGAGATTAGAATGAAAAAACTTGAATACATCTGGCTAGATGGCTACAAGCCTGAGCAAACACTAAGAAGCAAAGTAAAAGTAACCGACGAAGACACCCCTCCAGGTTGGGCGTTTGATGGGTCCTCAACCCAACAAGCAGAGGGCGGAAGCTCTGACTGTGTTTTAAAACCCGTCGCTGAGTATGAAGGACCACTATCTTCAGACAGGCTGGTTATGTGCGAGGTTCTCTCGCCTGACAAAACACCGCACTCCTCAAACACAAGACATAAGTGTGAAGGACTTGTTACCGACGAATGGTGGTTTGGGTATGAACAAGAATATTTTTTCACTAACCCTGAAGACGGAACAATCCTTGGTTGGGAAGACGGAACCCCTAGGCCGCAAGGAGACTATTATTGTGGGGTTGGCGCGGGCAATGTTATCGGAAGAGAAATCTCAGAGACACACATGGATGTTTGTTTGGCAGCAGGCATTATGATTGCAGGAACCAATGCAGAGGTTGCTCTTGGTCAGTGGGAGTATCAGTGTTTTGGCAAAGGACTGCG
>CAZWGB010000041.1:0-2512 GCA_964633465.1 uncultured Woeseiaceae bacterium
TAACCAGTCCAACTGGGATGAGACAAATAAAGAAATATGCTGATTACGACGTGGTAGCTAACTTGTTTAACCTAATAGAAAAGAAACTAAGTGATTAGTAAAACAAAACAAGTTGATAATTTGATTGGCCAGTTGCTCATCGCATCACCCAGTCTTAATGACCCTAATTTTCATCAAACCGTAACTTATATTTGCGAAAACAATGAGTCTGGTTCATTCGGATTGATCATTAACAGACCGATGGAAACCAATATTTCAGAGATCTTGAATCAACTCAACCTTGGTAGTTCCAATGAATTGGGTAATTGCCCTGTCCTTCAAGGTGGTCCCGTTGGCTTGGAACGTGGCTTTGTCTTACACAAAGAAGGAGAGTGGGAGAACACATCCAAGATTAATCAAGACGTTTCCATAACCACTTCTAAGGATATACTTCTTTCAATGGCATCAGGGTCAGGTCCCTCTGAATCACTACTCATACTTGGCTATGCTGGCTGGGGATCTGGGCAATTGGAGCAAGAATTACAAACTAATTCCTGGATAAATGTTCCAGCAAATGAGGATATATTGTTTACTGTGCCCTATACAAAGCGTTGGGACGAAGCCATAAACCTCTTGGGTATAGATGCTAGTAATATAAGTGGCCAGATAGGCCATGCTTAGTCATTTTGGTCGTCTCATATCACAACTATTTATAATCGATGAATTTGAAGCCTGACAGCGTTCTGATTGGCTTTGATTATGGTACAAAAAAAATGGGTGTTGCCATTGCCCAATGCATAACCAAAACAGCAACGCCATTAAATGTTCTTAAAATCAAGAATGAAACCCCCAATTGGGAGCAACTAGACCAAATAGTCAATGACTATAAACCAGATTTGGCAATCATTGGATACCCCGGTAAAAATAATAAACAAACCTCTCTTTTAGCCGATAAAATTGAAAAATTTGGGTCTGCAATTGAAAAACATTATAAAATGCCCACAATATTGTTTGATGAGACTTACAGCACAACCATAGCAAGACAAGAACTCAGAGATCTGCGTAGAGATGGAACCCTGAGCAGAAGAATAAAAAGAGGACAAGTGGATAGCATGGCAGCAAAGATAATTCTTGAGCAATGGCTAAAGTTAGAAACACTGGGATGAACAGCTATCAGTAGCCCAAATATTCAATAATGGTGGTGGAATAAAGTGAAACATCTACTTTATCTAAAAGAACTGAACCAAAGCACGATATCCAAACTTCTTGCAAAAGCAGAAACATTTTTATCCACTAACAACTTTCCGCCGCAGGAAGATAAAAACCTTCAAGGCACTACCTTGGCAAATTTATTTCTAGAGCCCAGTACTAGAACGAGAAGCTCATTTCAGATCGCAGCCAAAAGGCTAGGAGCGGATGTTTTAAATATCGATGATCAACACTCTTCAAGGGTCAAGGGCGAAAGCATAATCGATACAATAAGAACTCTTGAAGCAATGGGTGTCAATTACTTTGTAGTCCGACACAAGGAAAGAGGCATCCTGTCAAAAATTGTTGCAAGCTTGGATGGCGGTTCGCATCTTATTAATGGAGGCGAGTCTGCTGAATCCCATCCAACGCAGGGTTTACTGGATTTATTAACAATAAAAAAACACAAAAAAAGTTTTGATCAAATCAAAGTTGCCATCGTAGGAGATATAAAACATTCACGTGTAGCAAGGTCTTTAGCCGAAGGCTTGAGGATCATGGAAGGCAAAAAGTTGGCGCTAATCGCTCCTGAAGAATTCAAACCCGATATGGAGTTCTATCCCAAAGCAGAACATTATAAAAATCTTGATCAAGGATTGGTTAATGCCGATGTTGTGGTGGCTCTTAGAGTACAAAAAGAAAGAATCGAGAGCCTCACAAAAACAATGAGTCCAGACGATTACTTTGAACAGTATGGCTTAACTAAGAAACGATTGCAGCCTTGCAATGAGGATGTGATTGTAATGCACCCTGGGCCTGTAAATCGAGGTGTGGAAATCTCAGATGAGGTAGCTGATGGGACAAATTCTGTGATTAGAGAACAGGTCACTAACGGGATTGCGATAAGAATGGCGCTGTTATCAATGATGCAAGCAGAAGTGATGAAATAATGGTGCGACAATCTGCAACCGTTTTTGAAGAAAAATCCAAAGTTATTCAACAAACTGAATTTGCTGGAGACCAATTCATACTAACCCTTGAGGCTCAAAAGTCTTCAATCACAGCTTTACCTGGAGAATTTGCCTTCGTTGATTGTGGTGAAAATATAATGTTGAGAAGACCACTGTCTTATTTACGAGCGAACAAAAAACAAAAAACAGTTGAGTTTCTATATAAAATCATAGGCCCAGGTCTTGAAGCTCTAAGTAAACTTCAACCGGGTGATGAAGTGACTCTAATGGGCCCAATTGGTAGAGGTTTTAACTTTGAAAAACCCAACCATATCCCAGTTTTAATTGGAGGTGGAGTTGGTATTCCTCCAGTACTTTTTTTAGCAGAATACTTA
>CAZWGB010000041.1:2612-4333 GCA_964633465.1 uncultured Woeseiaceae bacterium
GAGGAATTTATGGCTTGTGCAATTGGTGGGTGCGCAGGCTGTGTGGTTGAAGTGACACTTCCAGAAGGTGTTGCAATGAAAAGGGTTTGTGTCGATGGTCCTGTATTCGATGCTCAAAGCATTTTCCCACGATGACAGACATTGCAAAGAATTATCAAGCATTGCAACGCAGAATTCAGTCTTCATTGGCATTAACTGGCCAGAAAGAATCGGACTTTACAATTGTTGCAGTCAGCAAAAAGAAGTCATTGGCTGATATTGAAACAGCCTACAATCTAGGCTTGGACAATTTTGGAGAAAATTTTGTCCAAGAGGCAATAAAAAAAATCAAAGCCTTCAAGCATAAAACAACCTGGCATTTTATTGGCTCCATTCAATCCAATAAAGCCAAACCAATTTCAGAAAATTTTGATTGGGTGCATACCATAACCAGATACAGCATAGCTGAGAAGCTAGATAAACATAGGCCCAAGTCATTGCCCCCACTCCATGTTTGTATTCAGATACAACTACATCAAGACGATTCCCGAAACAGTCTTCCAATAAATCAATTATTTGCAATGGCAAAAAAAATTGAAACACTGCCAAATTTAAAATTGAGAGGTCTCATGGGTATGACCCGTTTTGGTGCATCTGAAGAAGAATGTCATCAGAGCTATAGAACAATGGAGATGGCTTCTCATACTCTCAAAGATAATGGATTTGAAATAGATACCTTATCTATGGGAATGTCTGATGATCTTGAAATAGCGATTCACAATCATGCAAATATGATTA
Source organism: uncultured Woeseiaceae bacterium (assembly GCA_964633465.1). GTDB lineage: Bacteria > Pseudomonadota > Gammaproteobacteria > Steroidobacterales > UBA11654 > DTSX01. The sequence continues at coordinate 3,390 of CAZWGB010000041.1, forward strand.
GAATAGGCACTGCATTATTTGGACCAAGACAATAACAATGAATCATGAAAGTAAAAAAATAGCATTTATTGGTGGAGGTATGGTCGCCGAAGCAATGATCAGAGGCTTGATTCTACACGGTCACAGCCCCACGAGTATATTTGTATCAGACCCATCAGAAAGCAGAAGAGAGCTGTTATCAGCCTTGAATGGAAGACTCAATATCGAGACTGACAACAATACTATTGCAGAAGTCTGTGATGTTTTGGTTTTAGCATTAAAACCACAAATTTTTGTTAATGTGGCTGAAAAAATTTCTGCAACACACAAAAAAAACGACTCAATCGTTGTCTCGGTAGCAGCCGGCATTGCGCTTGATACTTTGAAGTCTATTTTTGGAACTACATCAAAACTCTGTCGAGTCATGCCCAACCAACCTTGTCTTATTGGCAGAGGGATATCGGCATTAATCGCTAGCAACCTTAATGAAGATGAGAAAGCCTTGGCTTCTTATTTATTCGATTCTGTGGGCAAATCCATTTGGATTGAGAATGAAGATTGGATGCATACAGTGACTGCTATTTCTGGAAGCGGTCCAGCCTACTTTTACCATATGATGGAGTTATTAACTGAATCAGCAAAATCCGCTGGAATACCAGAACAGATCGCAAAAGAACTGGTGATTCAAACAGCAATTGGATCCAGTCAACTTGCCCTAAATAGTTCCGATGATTTCGAAACACTTCGAAAAAAAGTGACGTCCCCAGGAGGGACCACAGAAGCAGCATTTGATTCACTCGAAAAAAACAACATTCTGTCGATCTGGACAGAAGCCATCAATGCCGCTACCCAAAGATCAATTGAATTGGGCAACCAAGACTCTGATAATGGATCTGAATAAACCAATAAAAAATTCTAATGGAAAGTGTGTTTTTATTTTTGTTTCGGACGTTCGTTGACTTTAT
>CAZWGB010000041.1:4433-11940 GCA_964633465.1 uncultured Woeseiaceae bacterium
AGTAACCCAATCCATCAATCAATCATTGTGATTACGAATCCAATCATTAGGCCTTTTACATCAAGATTTTCAAAGCAATCATCCATCGAAGTTATTTTGATTAGTCTTTGTCTGCTCATTGAACTTTTCGCCCTGTGGTTCATGACGACGATTAATTGTCTGAATGGACCCAATTTTCTTCAACTCATTAGTCTGGGCACATTGAAAGTGATCATTCTAGTTTTGAGAATATTTTTTTTCAGCATATTAGCCCATGTCATCTTGTCTTGGCTCAGCCCCAATAACTTTACTCCTGCTGCACGCTTTATCGGTGATTTAGTTGCACCAGTCATGAGACCGATTCAGCGAAGATTACCTCACTTTGCAGGTTTAGATTTTTCACCAATGATCGCACTAGTAATCATCCAATCAATCATTATGATTATCCCTGTAAACGCGGTTTTTTCTGGTATTCTCTGTACTAATTTCAAACAAATACTATAACAGTCCTAAACCATGAAAATAGTCAATGTAAATGTTCATCAACATGATATGCAATTAAAGGCGCCTTGGGCCATTGCTGGACGGGTGACCGAATCGGTTCAAAACATATTTGTTGAAATACAATCAAACAAAGACATAAAAGGAATTGGATCCGGAGCACCTTCTGTAGATGTAACGGGGGAAAATTTTACAGCTGCATACAACAGACTGCAGTCAATGGCACAAAAAATGATAGGTTGGGATGTAGACAATGAAAACCATATCCTTGAAAGACTGCAATCAGATCTTAAAGATTTCCCAGCTGCGAGAGCCGCTATCGACATGGCTCTTTTTGATTTGTTGGCTAAATCAGAAAAAACACCTTTGTTAAAACGACTGGGGCAAGTGCACGAAGCTTTTCCAACATCAATTACCATCGGGGTTGCTCCATTAGAGAAGACAATAAAAGATGCCAAAAATCATCTGCAAGAAGGCTTCAAGATCTTAAAATTAAAAATTGGAGAAAACGTCGATGAAGATATTGACAAAGTATGTGCACTGTCAGAACTAAGCTCAGAGGGTCCATTGATCAGAGTCGATGCTAATCAGGGTTACTCGATTGAAGACTTGGAAAAATTTTACGAAAAGACACACCACTTAGGGCTTGAGCTAATAGAACAGCCTCTAGCAAAAAACCAAATTAAGGAAATGCTTAATTTTCCTAAAGAACTCAGGGATATTTGTGTTGCAGATGAGAGCCTACATACACCTGCTGATGCAATCCAACTAACAGATAAAATAAGGCCCTTCGGTATCTTTAACATTAAATTAATGAAATGTGGCGGGATATATCCAGCATTAAAAATCGCAAAGATTGCTGAAAATGAGAACATAAAACTGATGTGGGGTTGTATGGACGAGAGCAAAATCAGCATCGCTGCAGCACTGCACGCTGCTTTGGCTAGTTCAGCCACAGAATATCTGGATTTGGATGGTCACTTTGACTTGAAATGGGACTTAGTATCTGGTGGATATATTTGCGAAAATGGGGTCATGACAACAAACAATAGACCAGGATTGGGAGTCTATAATGATATCTGAGCCTACAGGTACTGCTCTACTGTACAGCGGTGGCATGTTGACAGACCTCCATGGCAAAACATCACATGGACTACTCCGATATTCAAAACGCTTCCAGATTTTAGGAGTTGTTGACCACAAACATGCTGGCCAGATGTCCAATGAAATTGTTTCGAACTGCCAGGATGATGTACCTATTTTTAGCGACATTAACAAGGCCATTGAAGGATTGAGGGAAAAACCAGATTTTCTTGTAATTGGTCTTTCTTTTCATGGTGGGCAACTTCCTGAATCTCACAGGGGAAATGTAAAACAAGCCCTTAAGGCAGGCATTCACGTAGTTTCAGGTTTGCATCAGCTACTGTGCGAGGACCCTGACTTCGCCGAAACTGCTAGAGAGTTTGGAAGTATCATTTATGATATTCGCAAGCCTAAAGAAACCAAGGATTTGTCTTTCTGGTCAGGGAAAATAATGGATTTGGAGACACCAAGGATTGCAGTCCTAGGTACTGACTGTGCCCTTGGAAAAAGAACTACCTGTCAGTTTTTAATTCAGGCATGTGAAAAATCTAATATAAAAGCTGAAATCATCTATACAGGACAAACCGGTTTCTTACAGGGTTTTAAACATGGCTTCCTTTTTGATGCAACGCTGAATGATTTTGTTACCGGCGAACTGGAAAAAGCAATCATGGAATGTGATGCCATCAGTCAACCAGAGTTAATGCTAATTGAAGGTCAATCCTCTTTAAGAAATCCTTCAGGACCCTGCGGATCTGAACTGCTACTTGCAGGAGATGTAAGTGGTGTCATTCTTGTCCATGCTATTGATCGAGATTATTTTGAAGGTTTTGAAGAACTTAAATTGCCGATACCTAGTATAGAAGAAGAAATAAAACTGATAGCCAGCTACGGAAAAAAAACAATTGCTGTTTGTATCAACTCAGACAACAAAGATTTTGACACTCAAGCACTTGCGGATCAGTTGGATTTACCGGTTGTTAACCCAATCTTTGAAAATGTTGTTCCTATCATTAAGGTCATTAAGGAGACTATTTTGCAGTAACTTCGTGTCGTATTCTTAACACAACTGTGTTTGAAACATACAAAAGATCAGCAATTTTTCGCACCAAATAATCTTCGTATTTATCGAGTTCCTGATCAGCCATAGCAAGCTTCCAAAGCATCCCAATGATTTTTTCCTTTTCGGTTTGAGTTAATTTAGTGTGTAAGGTTCGGGTAAATTCATGTAAAGAAACTGCATCGTCTGCTTTTTTTTGTCCTTGTTCAAACAAACTCTGAGCTTCGCCATCTGAAAGATTAAAATGAACCCTTAGCAACTCAGTTATCTTTTTATCCTCGAAATCATCTTGATGAAAATCGGCTCTGGCCATTTCAATTAAAAGCACCGACGTTGCAACTTCGATCATGCCAAAAATTTCTTCGTCTTGTTCTTTGGGTTTTTTTGATCTAAAAAACTTAAATAATCCTGACATTGAGTCTGCTTTTCCTCCTTTTATTCAATTTTTTTTGAAACCGAATTACAAACCATAAACGAATTGTATTAATATGACATCCGATTTTCATAGAAAAAACAGGGCAAATAAGTGAACTCAGATATGTCAAACAGCATCTCATCATCACTGGCTCTAAAATTAGGCATTGCATTCAGCCTTCTATTCTCAGGATTGATATGGCTTGCTGATATTTTATGGATGCAAGAACCACTGCTCTTGCCGAAACCAGATGGAATTGCCTTTTGGTACAAATGGCAACTACAAAACCCTGATTTTATCAGTCGATCAAGTGCATGGGTGCTTTACTTCGGCCACCAAATTATTATCTGGTGGTTGATTTTCAAAGCGCAAGTAAGTAAGCCTAAATATATATCTGGCTTACACTGGTTTAACATAGCGGCGTTGTTGGCTAATGCACTTTTTGTAACCCTACATCTAGTGCAAACTCACATTTTCTATGACGGTTTGGCTCAGGATGTCACTGAGCAGTCAGCTCAATGGTCCGTCATTGTACTTTTGGTTGTGGTTCTGATGATGGAGAATCAGAGACGAGGAATGTTTTTTGGGAAACCTCTGGATTTTGTAACCAGAGCATCTCAGGGCCTTAGAAAATACCATGGTTATTATTTTGCTTGGGCAGCAATCTATACGTTTTGGTATCACCCAATGGTGATGACACAAGGTCATTTATTGGGATTTTTATATATGTTCTTAATTCTTTTGCAAGGCAGCCTATTTTTTACTCGGGCTCATTTGAATCCAAAATGGACGATTTTTGTTGAAGTTACGGTGGTAGTGCATGCCTTGTTAGTTGCGCTAATGAACAGTCATAACTGGCCAATGTTTCTGTTTGGCTTTCTTGGGGTCTTTATGGTGACGCAGATGTATGGATTGCCACTCAGTCAAAAAATGAGATGGCTGCTCTGGTCCTTATTCATTGGGCTTATTATTGCCGTATACAATTTTAAAGGATGGGAAACATCCTATGAAGTTGTGTTTGTTGCAGGTACAGAATGGGCCTCTGCGATTTTGGTTGCAGGTTTGATATTATTTCTCCAATCTGATTTCATCAAGAAGTTACTGTTTCTGAAAAAAACAAATTGAAAGACATGTAGTTACCGAAGGAGAACCGGTAGGATCATCCCGATTTTGGATAAGTTTAATCAAAGACTGTATGTCTAATCATCGGATGCAAAGTTTAGTGACAACGAATTGATGCAATACCTGAGACCAGTTGGTGCTGGACCATCGGAAAAAACATGGCCAAGATGTGCGCCGCATTTCCCACAAAGTACCTCATCACGCACCATGCCATGGCTGTGATCGGACTCTATTTTTACGGAATTGTCGGTATCTATGTCATAAAAGCTAGGCCAACCTGTACCTGAATCAAATTTTGTTATGGAATGAAACAATTTATTGCCACAACAGACACACAGATAAGCGCCTGATTCCTTGTTGTGTAGATAATTGCCAGTAAATGGTGCTTCTGTTCCCTTTTCTTGGGTAATATTAAATTGTTCTTCGGTTAAGTGGCTAATATCCTTGTCGCTGTCGCTGTTATCTTTACTCATAATACTTTCTCAAAAAGTTTTTTTGATGTGTATGCCATTTTAATCATTTTTGCTGTATGTCTATAATGCAATTTGCAATTAAACTAATATCATGAAAGCCAAGCTAGAATCTACATTTGCCTATTTCCATCCCAAAAACTGGATAATCATCTTGATTCTTTCGTTAACTAGACTATTAGTATTACTCCCGTATCCTTTCATTGTCAAAATTGGAGAGTTATTGGGACATGTTTTGTACCGATTACCATCATCAAGGTCAAAAATAGCATTGAAAAATATACAACTATGCTTTCCCAACTTGTCATCTAAAGAACAAAAGAAGTTATTGAAACAGCACTTTATCTCACTTGGCATTGGTTTTATTGAAGTTGGTATTGCACGGTGGAGATCTACAAGAAAACTCAAACAGATTGTTAAGATACAAGGTCTTGAAAACCTGCGGGATGCTGTGGCCAAAAATAAAGGCGTCATCCTCTTTAGTGCTCACTTCACTTTACTGGAAATCAGTGCTCTTATTGGTCGTAGTGATATTGGAGTGGATCTGCCTCCTTTGGTTGGAATGTACCGTTTGGGAAACAATCCGATAATCAATCGTTTCTTTCGCAATACCAGACTCAGATCTTGTGAGAGTCTAGTCACAAAAAACGAAGTCAAAAATTTAATTCGAGCACTCAAGGATAAAAAAATGGTTTGGTATGCAGCTGACCAGAATTTCATTGGTAAAAATGCCATACCAGTCAAATTTTTTGGACACGAAGCAATGACTAATGCAGGCATAACTCGGATAGCTGAAATTGCTGGCTGTCCTGTATTGCCTTTTTTACCAATGAGACTACCGAATGGTGAAGGCTATGTATTAGAGGTATACCCTGAAATCGATACGTTTCCAAGCGGAGATCCACAACAAGTCATGGAAAGAGCGCATCGAATTCTTGAGGCCCATATCCTTAAAAATCCAGAACAATATTATTGGGTTCACCGCCGATTTAAGGGCTCTAAATCAGGTTGGGATCCTTATGGCAAAGAGAATTAAACCTCGCTGTGATGCTTGGCGATACATATATCCCAACCTGAATTGGGAAATGCCAGTTGGTTCATCTTCGTTACTTTGGTAAGAGAGCGCTTCAATCGCATTAAATTTGAATCTGACAAACGCTTGGATGATTCGCTGACTTTGCCTTTATCAAAATCCAGCAAAAAAACTTGATTGTTCTGATTAATCTGAATGTTTTCAATATTCAAGTCCATATGAAAAACACCCTGATTGTGAAATTTAGCAATACATTCACCGATATTTCCCCACAATTGCTCAGTCATTGAGTTTCCAAGCAACTTGTTGCTTAAGGATTCAATATCAGGGATTTCTCTGGTAATAATGTCAGCCCTGTAACAGATTCCATTACGGACATACCTTGCAGCGACAGGAGTAGGAACGGGTAGTTGTTTCTTAACCATATCATTGAGCAAGCGCCACTCCTTGAAAGACCGAGTGTTGTGTTCACCCATCCAGAGGTATTGATCCAAAGTCAATTTTGCAACTAGTCCACCTCGATTATAGTGCCTCAAAACGCAAGGTTGGTCTTGAATGTTGACAAAGTAAACTGTGCCTCTCCCCATAGATTGGGGTTGAGCTTCTTTGTCCATTTTCCAAAAATCGGATTCAAAAATATTCTCATCAATTTCGTTCATAAAACGATCATCATATAAGATAATACTCTGATTGATTTTTGTAACTTGACTGGTCATATAGTGGGATCCAATAACGATAGTTTAACTCCAGATAGCATTTGTGTAATCAGATTATCAGCTCTAGGCGATTGCTGCCATGCATTGCCGATCATGAAAACACTTCGTGAGAGCTTCCAAGACACCAAAATCACTTGGATTATTGGCAAAACTGAATTTCAGCTTTTGGAAGGAATAGAAGACATTGAATTTATTATTTTTGACAAATCCAACCTGCTAAAATCTCTTATTAAACTCTCGACTCAGTTGAGACACCGGAAATTTGACATCCTCCTACACATGCACGCTTCAATGACTGCCAATCTAGTCAGTTGCTTTGTTAAGGCGACCAGGAAAATTGGCTTCGATAAAGAACGCGCAAGAGATTTGCAGAGATTTTTTTGCAACGAAACAATTGCAGCAAAACCTAGGCAACATGTCATGGACGGATTTTTTGGCTTTGCTGAATACTTGGGTATAGATTCAAAACAAGAAAACTGGCATCTTCAAATTCCTGAATCTGCTAGTGCATTTGCTGAGAAAATCATAGATCACGATAAAATTAATTGTGTGATCAGCCCGTGCAGCAGTCAAAGATTTGGGCAAAAATACAACAGAAGCTGGTCGGTGGAAAGCTATATAAGTGTTATTGATCATTTGATCAAAACGTACAACATCCAAGTAATACTTACAGGTGGAGCATCAGAAATTGAATTGAATTATGGCAATCAAATCAGTCATCATTTTAAAAGCCAAGTAAAAAACCTAGTAAACCAAACCTCACTCAAGGAATTAACCGCACTGATCAGCAAAGCTGATTTTGTTATCTGTCCAGACTCAGGACCTGCTCATATTGCAACCGCGATGAAGACCAAAGTTATTGGGCTCTATGCGATGAGCAATCCTTTGAGAAGTGGACCTTACTTGTCAAAAAATTGGGTAATTAATGCTTACCCCAAAGCGGCCAAAAAATTATTAAATAAAGATATTTCTGAATTAAAATGGGGTTACAGAATCAAAGAATCGGAAGCCATGAATTTAATTACCCCCGAGGAAGTAATAGCTAAAATAGACCTGTTAGTTTTACAAAGCTATTAAAACTTCCAATAATTCAATTTCATTCTCATCTTAATGTGTCTAAAAATATTC
>CAZWGB010000042.1:0-11678 GCA_964633465.1 uncultured Woeseiaceae bacterium
CACTCCAAAATACGTCCAACCAATGAATCTCTGTCGGCAACTCGCTAATAAAATAGATTTCTGCCTGGTAAAAAGTTACCCCAAGAATCGACTCTAAAGAATGGACAATCCCTGACAATTGTCCAGTTATTAATATGCCAAATCCTATCCCTAAAATAGAGCCAATCAATCCAAGTAAGAGACCTATGGAGAGGAAGATTTTGAAAATGCCTATATGATCAACACCCAGACCTCTCATCACGGCTATAGATGATTTTTTCTGCCTGATTAGCATAACTAGGGTAGAGACGATATTAAATGACGAAACAGCCAAAATCAGAAACAAAACCATAAAAATAATGGTTTTAGTAAGTTCCAAAGATCTAAAAAAATTGGGATTTTGCACAGTCCAATCAGTGACTGTAAATCCTCCGCCAGATCTTATTGCAATTCTTCTAACCATTTCTCTAGATTGTTTGGGGTCAAAAAAATCAATTTCCATACCTGATATCTTCCCTGGCATTTGCAATAAGATTTGTGCATCTTCAAGATTGGCAAATGCAAGATTCCGATCAAACTCATACACACCTGCTTCAAAAAAACCTACAACGTTGAATCGTTTTAATCTTGGAATGGCACCCATAGTGCTAATCAGTGAATTAGGGATCATCACTGTGACTGAGTCGCCTAGAGATAATTTTAGATCATCAGCAAGACCTTTGCCTAAAATAATATTAAAACTACCTTTGCTCATTGAATTTAATTGTCCCTGAACCATCAATTCTTCAAGTTTTTGTGCTGAACCGGACTCTTGAGGGTCAATGCCTTTGAATTTTATGCCAGATACTTCTTTGGAACTTAAAAGGAGTGCTTCGGTTGAAACAAAAGCAGAAAATGATTTTACCTCTTTATCTGAAGTCAGTAGGGCTTGCAAAGCATCCCTATTCTCCAGACTCTTATCAAGTCCCATAATTTTTGCATGCGGTAAAATGTCCAGCATTCTATTTTTAATTTCTGACTGAAAACCATTCATTACAGACATAACGGTCACAATAGCAGCTACCCCTATAGCAATACCCAGGACACTAAAGGTAGAAATGAATGACATAGTCATGGTTCCTGTCTTTGCTTTGAGAAAAGCAAAGAGAGTTCTTAATTCGTAACTTTTTCTTGAAAAAAACAACTTACTATCCTTTATGCATCCTTAGTATTTCTGCAGGATTTTCCCTTGAAGCTCTGATTGAAGGATAAAGGCAAGCAACAACGCTCACAGTTAAGGCGCCAAGGCAGATTAAGACTACATCAGTGTACCTCAATATATAAGGCATTGAAGTGATGTAATACAAGCCGGCTGGCAAAAACTCAAAGCCAAAGAGATACCTTATTATCCATTCAAAACTGTCTAAATTCATCAAAACTGAGATGCCAAACAATACCCCAAAAAGAATGCCTAGCAGAACACTAAGCAGACCCTGAATGAAGAAAATATGAGTGAGGTCTTTTGAAGTAAATCCTATACTTTTCAAAATAGCAATATCTCTCTTTTTATCGTCTACTGACATTGAGAGCATCACAATTACATTGAATGTAGCTATTAAAACAATCATGAATAAGAGCACGCTCATAATGATTTTCTCAATGACGATAGCATCAAATAACGCCTTATTCTCTTTTGACCAGTCAGTAACAGTAAATTCAAGCCCAATAAATTTCTTGAGCGAATTTTCAATTTTTTTAACCATAGTTTTGGCCTGGTAAACATTGTCAAGCTCGACAGCTACGCCATTGACTGCATTTCCCAAACCCAGCAATGAGGATGCATCCTCTTGGTGCATCAAAACTTGTGTTGAATCGTATCTTTGCAGACCAAATTCAACTATTTTTTTGACGTTAAAATATTGGTTATCTGGGAAACTGATTTTACCCTGGAGACTTATCCTTGGAACAGTCAGTAATACTCTGTCCCCTGCCTTAAGATTTAATTGTAGAGCCAGACCTCTGCCCAGTATGAGTTCACCATTTGATAAATCCACAAGCTGTATTCCAAAGAAAATTTTATCGGCCGGATTGATGCCCAAAATCTCTACGCCTGTTGATTCTTCACCGGTTTTGCTAATAATTCCTTTTGCCTCGACAAAGGCTATGGTGTGTTCAATCTCAGAAAATTGCTCAAGTTCGTTGGCAACACTTTGCCATTGACTAATTGGTTGATCTGATTGGATGGTGATATGTGAACTAAGCCTGATCACTCGATCTTCAATCTCAGCCTCAAATCCATTCATAACAGAGAGCACCACTATCAGAGATGAAACACCCAGAGCGATAGCCAAAGTTGATATAAAAGTCACAATGGAAATAAATTGGCTTTGCTCTCTGGAAAAGAGTTGTCGGTAGGCAATAAATAATTTTTTAGTCAAGGTTTAATAACCTCTGTTTATTTAGTAATAAATATCATAAGGATAATCTGCTTAAACACGAAGAAAAAAAAAGCAAATATATGAAATAATACAAATCTTTCGCTTGTGCTCCTTGGGTATGAATAAACAAGACCAAAACATTATATTTGACCATTCAAATGTTGATTCCAGTGTCAACCATTACGGACAACTCTATGGTTCTGCAATCAATCTAGTCCTTGCCGAAAGAATTGATAACGATCGGGGCTTAAAAATTGTCATAGTACCAGAAATCAATTTTGCAGAGACGCTTTGTAATGAGCTCAAGTATTTTACCAAAACAGATCTTTCCATCGAACTGCTTCCAGATTTAGAAGTCCTGCCTTACGATGCTTCCTCACCCAGCAATCAAGTGATTGCTAACCGATCTGAAATACTATTTCAACTGCTGAAAGGAAATATTGATGTATTGGTATTGAGTGCAGCCAATCTTCTATGGAAGCTACCACCACGAAAATATTTTGAGGAGGAAAGTTTTACCCTCAATGTTGGAGATTTATTTTCAATGCAAAAAATTGGGGATAAATTGCGAAAAAATGGATATGAGAGAGTTTCAACTGTTTTTAAACCAGGAGAATTTTGTATTAGAGGCTCCTTAATCGATTTATTCTCACCCTTGTATAAAAATCCCATCAGAATAGATTTTGATGACGAAAAAATTCATTTGATCAAACTCTTTGATATTGATTCTCAGCTCACTTTGAGCACAACCAATTCAACAACAATCATACCTTCGGAACATTATCCAAAAAGTTCTGTGGCTTTTGATTTTTTCAAAACAAACATGAGAAATACTTTTGTTGGCAACCAGATGGAATGGCCTCTTTATAATTTCATCGAAACATACGCAGAATCTCATGGTGTATATAACTATTTACCTTTGTTTTTTGAATCCATGTCCTCAATCTGGGATTACTGCAAAACCTCTGAACTCTTTTGTGTAGGTGACATTCAAACTCCTATAAAAAACTATCAAAAACTGATCAACCAAAGATTTATTAATGAAAATGATTTGGGACAACCAAATCTTAAACCAAGCGAGTTATTTTTTGATGCTACTCAACAGATTAAGAAGATAGACAAAATGAATCCAATCAATTTACAGCAGCAAAAATGTTGGAAGTCACACAAGCATAAGGCTATCAATTTTGATACAAGTCCCTTGGAGCCTTTAAATGCATTTAAAACTTCTTCAATGGATAGAATCATTAACAATTTATTTGAAACATCTACTAATAAAATATTACTATCAGCCGGAAGTAAAAATCGTAAAGTTTTTATTGAAAATCAACTTAGGGAACATTCAATTGCGGTGAGACAGGTTTCCAGCTGGAACGAATTTCTTGAAAGGAGATCCGGTGTTTTTATTACTGAGCAGCCTATTAGCGAAAGTTTCATCACAGCCGCATCTGGGATTGCAGTTTTTGGTGAAATGGAACTCTTTGGAAGACGTTCCAGAACCAGAAAATATCGAGGCTCTGTTGGTAAAGACCCAGAGTCAATAATACGAGATCTAAAAGACCTACAAGTCGACTCCCTTGTTGTTCATGGTGAACATGGGATTGGCAAGTACAAAGGCTTGTCCGTGATGATGATTGACGATATTAGCTCTGAGTTTTTAACCATTGAATATGCTTTAGGTGACTTACTGCATGTTCCAGTTACTTTGATGGAACAGGTCTCAAGATTCATAGGTCAAAGCTCAGACGCAAGCATACTGAGTCATTTGGGAAGCGATCAATGGAAAAAGCTCTGTAAAAAGACAAAAAAGCAAGCATACGATGTTGCTGCAGAGTTACTTGAAATATATGCAAACAGAGCAATCGCCGTTGGGAAAAGCCAAGTTGCAAATCAAAAGGATTACGAAAATTTTTGTAATGGGTTTGAATACGTTTTAACTCGAGATCAAGCCAAAGCAACAGAGGATGTTCTCGACGACATGGCAGCGTCAAAATCCATGGATCGATTGGTTTGTGGTGATGTTGGTTTTGGAAAAACAGAAGTCGCATTGAGAGCGGCTTTCACTAGCGCAATCAATGGATTTCAAGTCGCTCTTCTGGTCCCAACAACCATCCTTGCTCAACAACATTTTGAAACATTCAACGAACGATTTTCAGAGTGGCCCATCGCCATCAATATGCTTTCCAGACTCCAAACTTCGACAAAGAATAACCAAGTCAGAGAAGACATTGAAAAAGGGAAAGCAGATATCATTATCGGTACACATGCGCTGTTGTCAGACAAAGTTGTATACAAAAACTTAGGTTTGGTGATTGTTGATGAGGAACACCGTTTTGGAGTTCGCCACAAAGAAAAACTTAAAGCCTTGAGAAAAGACGTGGATTATCTTGCGCTCACAGCTACACCCATTCCTAGAACTTTGAATATGGCCATAGGTGAGTTGAAAGATATCTCAATGATTTCCACAGCACCAGAAAGCCGAATTCCAGTCAAGACGTATATCAGTCAGTGGAATAAAAGTCTCATTCGTGAAGCCTGCCAAAGAGAAATCAGTCGCGGTGGACAAATCCTTTTTGTTCACAATCGCATAGATGACATTGAAAATATGGCTGAGATAATTAGACAAATTATGCCTCGTATTTCACTTGAGATAGCCCACGGAAGGATGAAGGAGAGATCATTGGAGAGAGTCATGATGAAATTCTATAACAATGAATACGATCTGTTGTTGGCTACTTCAATCATTGAGAGTGGCTTGGATATACCGAATGCAAACACTATTATAATAAATAGAGCAGAACGCTTTGGTCTAGCACAACTACATCAACTCAGGGGTCGTGTTGGTCGATCTGAAAGACAATCCTATGCCTATTTGATGATTCCATCAAAACAAACATTGACCAATGAAGGCAAGCAAAGGCTTGAGGCTATAGAAGCGATTGAAGATTTAGGTGTGGGTTTCATTTTAGCAACTCATGATCTTGAAATTAGAGGCGCTGGAGAAATTTTAGGTGATGAACAAAGCGGTCAGATTCAGAAAATTGGCTTCAGCCTATACAAGGACATGCTCAACCAAGCGATTGACTCTTTGAGAGACGAGCCTAAAGTGATATCAAGTATTGTCTCCAGTGACATCAACTTGAATATCCCAGCTTTGATCCCAGAAAATTATATGCCTGATGTTAATCTGAGACTGACGATGTATAAAAGAATATCCAGCATAAAATCAAAGAACGAAATTAAGGATATTGAGAGTGAGTTAATTGACCGTTTTGGAGAACTTCCAGAGCAAACAACAAACTTACTTCTGATGGCTCATTTAAGAAATCAAGCAAATACTTTGGGAATCAAAAAAATAAGAATGGACAGAAGGTATGGTCGGTTATATTTTGATAAATCAACATCCATAAAAGCCCAAAATATCATTGATTTGATTAAACATGAACCCGATGTTTTCAAGATGTACCCGGATCAATCACTTGGTTTTAAGGGAGATTTTCCCCTCGTTTTAGACCGTATAAACCAAATAAATACTATACTAGGCCATCTAGTAGGCGATTTAGCTTAATTTTTATTTTTTGCAGATAATTTGATTGTCTCTGCACTGGATCAGAAGGCATCAAATATTGAATTTTACGCTCAAGGTTCGCAAACTGATCTTTTGAAAAATACAATTCTGATAAACACTCATGAACAGTTTCAGCGGAATTACAGATTAAAACAATATCGCAACCAGCAGCTAAGGACATGAGAGTTTTTTTTGGTGTCGAGATTATGAAATCAGTCCCCTTCATCATCAGATCATCAGAAAAAATAACACCATTGAAGTGGAGTTTTTTCCGTAAGCAATCCTGTAGCCAATAGTGAGAAAAGGTAGCAATCTGATCATCTATTGATGGGTAACGAACATGGGCAGTCATAATTCCAGATAAACCTCTTTTTATTAGTGTTTTATAGGGCTGTAAATCATCAACAATTGTCTTCTTTGCACGATTATCGACAGGAGTTTTCCTATGTGAATCCTCGCTAACACCTCCGTGGCCAGGAAAATGTTTGGCGACGCAGTGCATTCCTGCTTTTTGCATTCCGTGATAAAAATGCTCGCTGAGGCAATCGACTACTTTTGGATCATAATGAAAGGAGCGACTTCCAATTATTGCTGAAACTCCGTGATCAATGTCCAAAACAGGAGCAAAACTGAAATCAATTCCTACTCCAGCGAGTTCAAGACCCATAATCTCTGCTGTAATGTAAGTTGCCTGCATGCCTTCTTCACTTGATTGATCGTATAAGTGACCCAGAGACCGCATTGAAGGGATTGGATAAAAACCATTCATAAAACGCTGAACCCTGCCTCCTTCCTGGTCAACAGAAACTAACAGATTAGGATATTTTAATGACTTGATTGACTTGATCAGCAATCTCAATTGATCTTTGTTTTCGTAGTTACGTGAAAATAAAACTACGCCACCAACAAGATCATGAGATAAGATTTTCTTATCTTCTGTTGTAAGTTCTTTACCCTCAACTGAGACAAATATAGGACCTAAAGGCATAGCTTAAAAAGACATCATTATTCGATATTAACCAACGTGCCAACCTCAGCTGATTCAAATATTTTTTTGATATCTTCATTCCTCATGTTAATGCATCCTTTTGAATTTGGGACTCCTAAAACAGTTTCATCCGGCGTTCCATGAATGTAGATAAAGCGTTGCATGGTATCAACATTACCCAGCCTATTTCTGCCCTTTTCAATTCCACTGAGCCAAAGTATTCTGGTTAAAATCCAATCGCCTTCATTGAATCTGTGTGTCTTGTTTGAGAAAATTTCCCCTGTAGGTCTGCGCCTTTTAAAGATTGTTCCTAGCTCCTGACCTGCACCAATTTTGGCACGGATAATATGTTTTCCTCTGGGAGTACAGAAGCTATTTTTCAGCTCCCCTGGACCGTATTTCGAGGTGGATATCAGATAGGAAAAATGATCTTTTGAGTTCACCAGCTCTAGAGTTTGAGAAGGAATGGAGATATTAATTTTTGTTGTCATAAATGAAACTAACCGCCAATCTATTTATTATTCCCATGCTGAAAGAAATAACTGGAAATGCTGTTTCTCCGTATTTGATAACAACTGCTTTAAGGAATGAATTCTTGATGAGAGTTCTTCATTGGTGATTTTTCCTATCATTGCTTGATAGTGAATAAAAATAAGGTAAGTGTTCAAGACATCATGTTCACAATAATTTCTGATATCCTCAATTCTACCCTCTAGATAGAGATCCCATACTTGATCTCCTGATACATCTAATTTACCTGGTAAATTCAGGCCTTTAGCAACTCTATCTAAGCTGCCTTGAGCCTTAGCATTGTGATTTGCAAGCACGTCTTTAAGATCAATGTGCCATAATTCATTTTGCCAATAAGATGATGCGTCAACTTGATTAAATAAAGCCCTATAATTCAACACAGGTATGTCAAACAGCAATCCATTCCAAGTCACCAAACAGTTGTCATTGGCACCAACTAAATCATAAAACAATTGAATCATTGATCGTTCACTGCTCTCTTCAGACCCTAAGGATTCAACCTCAAGATTGCTTCCAGTATCTGTCAAAACCGAGATGGCAATAATTTTATGAAGATTTAAAGGTAAAAATTCTGTTCCAGTTTTCTGTAGTTGTTGAAAAAACATCGCTCTGCCAATATCAGCTTCCTGCAATCCATCAAGATTGAGAAATTGCTTACCGTAGTCAAGATCGGGTATGGTCTCTATATCAAAAACCAAAAAATTCATTTCAATTTTTTTCAAGGACCACAAAAGCGTGGGCCCAAGGATGATCATCAGTCAGACTAATGTGAGCAGAAAAGATTTTTTTTTGAGTCAGAAGTGTTTTTATTTTTTTTGAGAAAATCAGTCTAGGCTGACCGCTTCGGTGTTTAGTTACTCCAAAATCTTTCCAAGTTACACCTTGAGAAAATCCAGTACCAAATGCTTTCACAGCAGCTTCTTTGCCTGCAAATCGGTTGGCTAAGAACTTAACCGGGTTAGACTCTGATTGAAAAAGTTTCTTTTCCTCTGGAAGCAATATTTTATCTGCAAATCTTTCTCCGTATTTATCGTAGAGTGTTTGGATTCGATTGATGTTGACCAAATCGGTGCCAATTCCATAAATGCTCATTATCTTGCGCCCAACATAATCTTTTTCATATCAGCTACAGCTTTTGCAATGCCTAAACTGAGAGATTTGGCAACAATTGCATGGCCAATATTGAGTTCCAAAATTTCATGTATTGCAGCAATTTGTGCTGTATTTTCATAATGCAAGCCGTGCCCTGCGTGGACTTTCAGGCCTATCTTGGTCGCATGAGAAACACATTCCTTGATCCTGTTTAATTCATACTTTTGCTGTTTTTGACTCAAAGCATCGGCATAAGTTCCTGTGTGTAGCTCAATAACTTCGGCACCTGCCATTTGGCTTGATTCAATTTGTTTTGGCTCTGGATCAACAAAATAAGCAACTCTGATACCTGATTTTTTTAGTCTTTCGGTAGCTTGAGCTAAATGATCCATTTGACTTAGAACATCCAACCCCCCTTCGGTTGTTAACTCTTGTCTTTTTTCTGGCACCAAGCAACAGTCAGACGGTTTTACTGAACATGCAAAATCTATGATTTGATCGTTCAAAGCCATCTCCAAATTGACTTTGGTTTTGACTAGACGAATTAACCTCTCAACATCACCATTTTGAATGTGTCTCCTGTCTTCTCTCAGGTGGACAGTGATACTGTCAGCGCCATTTTCCTCTGCAATCAATGCAATTTCAACAGGATCAGGATAGGTTGTCCCTCTTGCTTGCCTTAAAGTAGCAACGTGATCAACATTTACCCCAAGGAGTATATTTTTTTTTCTTACCATAGCTAAGTGCCAATTGCTTACTACATGATATAACAACATTGATTTCGCTGAAACTTGAAGCCACTATGTATTTAGAATAAAGTACACTGATTTACAAATCTTGGAGCATGATGAGCAATCTTTTAGAATTTACAACTGTTGATCCAATTAATGGAATGAACAGCAAAAACCCTGGCAAAGCCCAAAACCTTCTGAGTGGAGAATGGCTAGACACTTCAAAGTATTTTGACAATATTCCTGATCCTGTTTCAGGAGAATATTTCTTAGATATCCCCGATACAGAAGACCTTTCTGGATTTATCCAAAATCTTGATATATGTCCAAAAAGCGGTCTGCATAATCCAATCAAGAATGTTGAACGCTATGTAATGTTGGGCAATGTTTGTGCCAAGGCTGCTGCTTTACTTAGCAACAAAGAAGTTGAAGATTTCTTTGTTCATCTCATACAAAGAGTGATGCCAAAAAGCAGTAATCAATGTTTAGGTGAAGTTACAGTCACAAGAAAGTTTTTGGAAAATTTTTCTGGCGATGGAGTCCGCTTTTTGGCGAGAAGTTTCTCCAACCCAGGAGATCACCTGGGTCAAGAGTCTTCAGGTTATAGGTGGCCTTTTGGATCCGTCGTCATCGTTGCACCTTTTAATTTTCCGCTTGAAATTCCGGCGTTACAATTTATGGGTGCCCTGTTCATGGGAAATCGACCTCTAATTAAATCTGCAACAACGGTTGGAATTGTTTTTGAGCAATTTCTTAGACTCTTAATTCACTGCGGCCTTCCAGCGACAGATGCTGATATGGTGCATTGTCGTGGATCAAAAATGGGAAAATTGATCTCTGATGCAAGTGATAAAATCAGAATGGTTCAATTTACAGGCTCTTGTGAAGTTGCTGAAAGAATTGCAGCTGACACTAATGGAAAAGTCAGAGTTGAGGATGCAGGTTTTGATTGGAAACTTATTGGCCCGGATTACGATCCCTCATGGAGTGATTACGTCGCTTGGCAATGTGATGAAGACGCATACAATGCTTCGGGTCAAAAATGCTCTGCTCAAAGCATCTTGTTTGTACATAAAAATTGGGAACAGGACCTGTTGCCAAAATTAAAACAGCTGGCTGAGCGAAGAAAACTTGAAAATCTCAGTATTGGCCCTGTTCTGACATGGAACAATGATCAAATGTTTAATCACATTAAAAGTTTACTTGAAATACCCGGTGCAACTTGTTTGTTTGGTGGGACAGAGCTTGAATCTCATAACATTCCAGAAATCTATGGTTCTATAAAACCAACAGCAGTAAGCATCCCTGTCAATCAACTTTTGGGTAAAGATTTTGAACTGATCACCAGTGAAGTCTTTGGACCTGTCCAAGTTATAGTCGTTTACGAAGATGAAGATCTTTCTACGATTATGGAAGCACTAGAAAAAATTCCTCAAAATCTCACTGCAGCAGTGATAAGCAATGATGTTCATTTTCAACAGAAGGTTCTGGGAAATACGGTCAATGGTACCACTTACGCCGGAATGAGAGGACGTACCACAGGGGCACCCCAAAATCATTGGTTCGGTCCATCAGGTGATCCAAGATCAGCAGGCATAGGTACACCAGAAGCAATTGTGGTTACATGGAGTGGACACAGAGAAATCATTAAGGATGTTGGTCCTCTGGTGGATCCAAACTGGGAAATTCCTGATAGTTTTTAGGATAAACCATGAATAGCCCCTCACAGAAAGATTTAACCCCCTTACAGAAAGATTTAATTTATAAAGAATCAGAATTTGGTGCAGATACTTACAAGCCCCTTCCTGTAGTCTTGTCCAAAGGCTCAGGAGTATGGCTTTGGGATGTGGATGGAAATAAATACCTTGATATGATGTCAGCCTATTCAGCGGTGAGTCACGGTCATTCTCACCCTGAATTAATCAAAGTATTACGTGAGCAATCCGAACGTTTAGTGCTCACCTCTAGAGCCTTTTATACTGAGACTCTTGGAGCATTTCTGGAGAAATTGACAGAAGTTTCAGGTTTCGAAATTGGTTTGCCTATGAACACCGGAGCAGAAGGGGTGGAGACAGCCATTAAAGCTGTAAGAAGATGGGGCTATAAAAGCAAAAAAATACCTCCCAACAAGGCTGAGATTATAGTCGCTGATCAAAATTTTCACGGTAGAACAACCACTATCATTAGTTTTTCATCGGACAAAGAATCCAAAGAGAATTTCGGGCCCCTTACCCCAGGATTCAAAACAGTGAAATTCGGTTGCATAGACTCACTTCGATCTGCGATTACTGAAAATACTGCAGCTGTACTTGTAGAACCCATTCAAGGTGAAGCTGGAATTGTGATTCCAGATCCATCTTGGTTACCAAAAG
>CAZWGB010000043.1:0-10551 GCA_964633465.1 uncultured Woeseiaceae bacterium
AATTGAAAGCAATAGCCGCTAATATCGATGTGAATGACAATCCACAATCCCCTTCATATCCAGCCCTTTCTTTTATGTCAAAAAAGATTCTGCCTGGACAAGGAGGAAGCCCTTTTAATGTCCCAGTAACATGGTACGGCAGACCTTTAGGATCAGCTTTCCCTTCTCCTTTATCTCCAAAGGATATTGACCAATATCATCTAAGTGGTGTTGTTAATATTAATCTTGCTAATGATAATAATATAGAGCTATCTATCACACAAAGTAAGCATGAAAATTTTCACAATAGACCAGACACAGTTAATTCAAGAATGGAAAATGCAATAGCAGGCTATGGCGGGGTAAATGCTAACCAGACATGGAATATTTTTGATCCATTATCAAACTCTGAAGATTTGATCCAATACATTAAAGGCTCAGAACAAAGTTTGCGAACCGGTAAATTAACATCATTCGATGCCATCCTTAAAACCAAAATTAACGATAATAATATTGCCATTGGCTTTCAGCTAAATGATGAAGCTTTGGATGTTGAATATAACGAGTTAGCTAGATCGGAATTTGATCAATCAGGAAATCTGATTAAGGGTGCAGATTTACTATTTTTGGGCGGTGGTAAAAATATTTCGTCCAACAGGAATAAAAAAGCCATCTTTTTTGAGCTAGAGAAGCTTTTCTCAGAGGCTTTGGATATTCTATTTGCCACACGATATGAGAAAGTAGGTAATGATTCTTCATTTGATCCCAAGCTATCTCTTAATTTTAGACCCATGGATGGATTATTATTAAGAGGTTCAGTAGGCACCTCTTTTTCAACCCCATCTATGGCACAGCTTTTTAGTTCTGAAATTGCATTGGGTGGTGTAAGAGATGTCATCAATGGCGTCGAACAGTCAAGTTCGCTCTTTGTCCGTATTATCCAAGTTGGAAACCCAAACCTAAAACCTGCTACTTCCACAAATACTAATCTAGGAATGTCATGGGATTTTAATGACAATGCTTCTTTATCATTTGATTTTTGGAAAATAGATTATAAAGATCGCCTTGAGTTAGAAGATCCACAAACAAAAATCACTGAAAATCCAGACAATCCAGATATTCAAAGAAATGAATACGGTGACATAACTGCGGTTAGCACAAGATTCTTTAATGAAGAAAAGACGAAAGTTAAAGGCCTAGACATCAACTTTGATTATAAGACAACTTTGAGTAATGGGATTCTTTTAGATCTGGGCGTTAATGCCACTCACCTCTTCCAATTTCTCACACCGGAACATGAAGAAGAAGAGGAAGGTCATGATGGAGAACATGAAGAACATATGGTCAATAGAGTTGGAAAATTTAATTATAATGCACACACACATTCACTTCCTCGCCTGAGATTAAATACATTTTTTGGCTTAACCCATAATGAAATTCGTTATTCGATGAATGCAAGGTATCTGGATGGCTATAAGAACCTTCGGCCATTACCAGCAGCAGCTGTTTCAAGCGGGTATAAAAACAAAGTTGATTCTTTCTTGGTGTTTGATGTTGGAGCCAGCAAAACGTTTGAAATAAATAATAGCGAACTAAAACTAGGGCTCAATTTTATCAATGTTTTCGATGAATCAGCGCCATTACTTTATGATTCTCCTGACTTTAGTTTTGATACTAGACTTCATGACCCACGTGGTCGATTAATTAATCTTTCATTGGATTATGAGTTCTAGCTTTATTTAAAGGATGGAAGAACTTCCTTAGCAACGATTTCTGTCTGCTCTACCATAGCTCTAAGTCTTGCATCCCTAGGCTCAGGAACTGGAGAGCCGCCAAGTAAGTAAATATAATCAAGTCCCAGTTCAATCAATTTTCCTAAACGATCGATACATTTCTGTGGTGGTCCAGCGATTGTGAACCAATCAATGAACTCATCATCAATAAGATCAAGATGATCTCCCTTTTCACTGGAATGATTCTTCATGTCATAATCAGTTTTAAGTTTCTCAGTAATAGATTTTAATTGATCTGGTAGATGTTCAGTTGGTGCATTTTTCATAGCAGTAAAATGTGCGACCAATCCTGCCAACATTCTTGCCATGGAAATAGCTTTCTTTTCATCGGGATCACATACCAAATTCACATATGCCCCAATTTTAAAATCATCTCGATTCCGTCCGGTTTTACCAATACGTTCCAAGGCCGTTTCCATCGCCCATGAGACCCTTTCAGTTGCGCTTCCAACTGCAAAAGTGACGCGTTCAGCAATGTCACAAGCCGTGGCAATAGTCTTAGGGCCAGTGCAAGCAATATCAATAGGAACGGGAGTGATTACTTTGGGATCAATCCATCTTATTGGGGATTCCATCGTACCAACATCTATAGCTTCTCCTTTGAAATAACTCTGTAAACTTATGACATAATTTTTTAATTCTTCAGTGGTTGCTTGTTTCTTTCCAATATGAGCTGCAGCTGAGTCACCACGTCCGATGCCACAAATAGCCCTGCCTCCAGACTCTTCCTGTAATGAAGCCATAGCTGAAGCAGTCACAGCTGCCTCTCGTGTTACAGGATGAGTAACGCCAGTTCCCATTTTTAACTTTGAGGTGGCATTTGCAATTAGAGATAGTTGGCCATAGGGGTCTGCAGAAAGGTTCTGCGTGTCTACACAGAGAACAATGTCAAAGCCCATTTGTTCAATTAAAACAGACATTTGTGCAGAACACCTAGGAACGGGCTCCATGACTACTCCAAATTCAATCAATCTAGTTCTCCAAAATATTAAATTAATTATCAATTGAACCATTTGACACTATTTGCATCAGAGTGTCTTTAAAATTATATTTTTTATAGATGACTCAAGATTGTAGCTAAAAGAAATTAATCCATGCAAAATAAACAAGCGAAAGGAGTCTTATAGTGGAAAAATTACAACAGGAAATTGAACAAGTATTCAGGGATGCTGAATCCATCTGGGATTCCCAAAAATACCGCAACCTAAAAACACTTTGGGATGAGCAAGATCCCTATCCATTTTATTTGGCCGAAGAACAAATGGACTGGAAAATTGGCTGGAGTGCTTTAGAGACTTACTGGGAGCCTATACCTGGAAGACGCATGATAGAAGCAATTCGCATGCGATTTTATGATATTAAAATTAAAGAATTATCCCAGGACCTTGTTTTTGTTGGCGGATGGGTCAGACATGACATGAAAATACGTGGCCCTATGAAAGCATGGGGTGGTGATGCAAGAATGAGTGCTGTTCTTAGAAAAAGAGAGGCTGTCTGGAAATTTGTTGCCTATACAGAAAGTCATAGAACACCCTTAACCTACATGATGGATCTCTATAAAAAACAACCAAAAATACCAATTGTCAGATCAATTGTTGAAAGGTTTTTGACCAGATTGTATGAAAAAAATGTTCATCCTGAATTTGCGTCTTTTCATAAAAGCATAATGGATGAAGAAAAAACTGACTACAAAATCAGCTTTTCGAAAAAATTGAGTTTTCTTGGACCAAAAATTGTTAATTTATTTGCAAAAATTACTGGCAAGAAAACAATCCCTAAATCTTATATCCCAGGCCTAATCCCCTGTCTCAATGGCAGAGGTTTTATGGAGAAAGACCTGAATGGTATCTCTATAAGATTCGCTGATGAATCTGCAAAAATGGAAGGCATATCCCTTGATGTTGGTTGTGCTTATGGAATAGCAACACTGGCTGCTCTTGAAGGAGGATCTGAAGTAGTGGCCTGTGACATGGATCAAGCGCATTTAGACATTTTAGTCAAAGAAACACCTGAAAAAGACAAACAAAGATTAACAACTAAAAAAGGAACTTTGCCAGAAGTTGATTTTAAGAATGAATCATTCGTTACAATCCACTGCTCAAGATGTCTTCATTTTTTGGTACCAGAAGAATTAAAACTTACTTTGGAAAAGATGTATAAATGGCTTCAACCTGGAGGCAAAATTTATCTTATAACCGATACCTGTTACTCCGGACCATGGAAAAAACATTTGCCAGAATTTGAGAGAAGAAAAAAAGAAGGTGACCCTTTTCCAGGCTTCATTGAAGACGTACTAAAATGCCTACCTGTTTCCAAATTACCCAAAGGAATGACATCACACATGAACTGTCTGGATCCGGATACCCTTTCTCGTGAATGCACACTTGCAGGATTTGAAATTGTTGAAGCAGAATTTTTAGGCCCGGCACGGTCCGTATCAAAATATGCCAAGGATCACGCAGGAATTATAGCAACTAAAAACTAATTCTTAACTGCTGTTGTATTCTGATACTGTATAGGTTTCAAGGCTTAATGCGTGTAATTTATCAGCAAGATATTTAGTCAGAATAAAGTAAACTTTTTGATGTCTTTCAATTTGATTTAAGTCCAAAAATTCATCGGAAACAACCAACATCTTTAAATGCAGTTTACCTTCTTTTGCAGGTTTGTGTCCTGCGTGTAAGTGACCTTGATCTTCTATTTCAAGAAAATGAACCTCCAACCCTTGTTCTAGAGTTTTTTCTATTTCACCAATACTTTTTCTCAAAATGATCCTGCTCCATTGAAATAATTACAGTCCATATATTTTAAGCTATTATAGGGTCGAAAGAATCATGATTTGTTAACAATCTTAAGATCGCACTTGGAAATACTAAGTTTAAATAATTTTTTCATTGATCCCAAAAGCTCAGCTGCACTGCAAGAAGTTAAAAAATTAAAAGAAACACTTTTTGGAGAGGGCTTCTTTATTTTAGTGGATCATGGTATTGAAAATGAAATAATCGACAAAGCCTACGAGCAATCTAAAATTTTCCATGATTTGGATGACGATGATCCTAAAAAGCAGGCGACACATTACCGTCACTCACACTTTGGCAGAGGTTGGTCACCTTGTGGAGAAGAGCCTGCTTACTCTGCAGGTACAAAAGCAACTTGCTCTGCTTTTGATATGTGCTATGAAATCGCGGAGGTTGATACTGAGCATGAAAACTACGGTCCAAATCTCTGGCCACTTGAAATGCCAAAGTATCAAGAAGCAGTTTACGACTACTATCTTAAATTCTCTGAACTTGAACAGAAAGTAGCTATTGCAATTGAGGAGGCTCTAGGACTTGATAAGGAACAGATTGCCTCAAAAATGACTGAAAGGTCGCCATCAACAATGCGATTAATTTTCTACCCTCCCGTTAAAGAGAAGCTAGAAGATAATCTTTTTGGTATCAGTGCACACACAGATTATGAGGTTTTTACTCTACTGACACAGTCTCAATCAGGGTCACAATTGCAAAAACATTCTGGTGATTGGCACACGGTTGAATCAGATAGGTATCAAGTTATCGTGATGATCGGAGATATGCTGGAGGTTATGACCAATGGGCAAGTGAGAGCTACGCCACATCGAGTTAAACCAGTGTCTTGGGTAAGATATTCCATTGCCAGGTTTTGTGCTATTGATGGGCACTATGTAATAGAACCACTTGAACAATTCATTGATCCCAAAAAAGGACCCCTATACGAACCGGTCAGTCAACAAAAAAACATAAAAGATGGGCTAGAGCAAGCAGCGGCTAACTCTGAAGCCATGGTTCAAGAAATTCGGGGATTACAGAAAATCAGTAAATAAACCAACTAAACGATCAGCTCAAAAACATTGCCCATTTTGCGAAAGGATTTATCCAAGCAATTTTAACAACCATACAGAAGAGAATATATATGGTTAAAACCAGTGCAATATTTCCCCTAATTAGACCGCTCATCATTCCGTGCTTTGGATCACCGGCATTTCTATTTCTTCCATACCTGATGACGTCAGGAGTGATGCTAACTGCTGCCATAACCCAGAAAGCAAAGTAAGCATTCCATGCCCAAGGTGCATAGTGCAACCCTCCCCAAGACTCTACCAACATTAATCCTACAACTGTGATGATTATGGATGTGGTCATCGTAATCGACAGAGCTAGTTTTCTTAAAAAAGACCTTGCCCAAATACCTACTTCCTTACTTTGGTTAAAACGTATCTGCATAGCCCAGATGTTGGAAAAAAAGGTGTGTCCAAAGAAAAGAAAAGCTGCAAACTCGTGTACTACAAGTAAAAAAAGATAATTGATTCCAAAATCACTGATTCGAAGACCAAACAATGGCAAAGCAGAGACAGCTGTGATGAGAATGTAGATGAAATACCAAAAAAACCGATTGGGATCTTCGTGTTTTTGAGCTGGATTTAAACTACCTTCCATTAAAATTTTATCGTTGGCGGAACATTGGCTGCCGACCAAACTTCAAAAGGTACAATTTTGCTAGCATATGGATCTGAGAATAATTGGTCGATGAGCCAACGGTGCCGCATTGTTTCTTGAGCCAGAACATCCTCCTCTGAGAAACTGTCATCCATCCTTTTTTCAACCAGTTTCATATAAGCATCCACAAATTCAGTAAACATACCTTTAATGAACATGTAGCTTTTTTCACCACTATCTCTGAACACAGGTGGACCATAAAAACTTACGCCTGAACAGGAAGGTTTTCTACGCCAATACTCAATGGTGTCTTCAGTTCCCTTGCAAACTAGTCGTCGATAAAGAGTGTTATCCGCATTGTGTTTTGCAAAATAATCGTCTGTGGTTTGTTTTAAATATTCCAAGTCTTCAGGAATCCTTGTTCCTGGCATCATGTCAAGCCAACCACCAGTTCCAATGGAATTGTCCTCGAAAAATTGAAGCACAAGGGTAGCATGCAACATCCCAACTAAGGGTGTTTTAGGGTGTATGTCTATTGAATAAAAACGACCCCAAACCAATTTCTTGTCGCCCCTACCAGGTGATGTCATTTTCCCTTCTGATAGCATTCTACCGGTTTTTTCAACGATAGGACCTCTTACGACTCTGATGTTATAGTCTGAATATTCTGTGGTCCAATCAAAATTTTCATCCGTGATTGCCTGATTATCTACATCATTATAAGCTTGTTCATTAATTCTATTTACCCAAGCAAAATATTTATCATCTGAAGTCTGTATGAAAGCAATCAGATCTTCTGCAATGATTCTGTTATCAGGTCTTAACGCATTCAAACGTTCTTCTTGGTTAGCAAACTCATCTTGTGAATTAGAGCATCCTTGAATCAGAAACACGAAAACAAAAATTATCATTAGTCTTCTATTCATTTGTCTTTTCTCATTTATCCTATTGTATAAATTTTTATTATATTCTATATCTAAATTACAACTTAGATTTAAAGCCCCTTTATTTTTATCTCTTCAACATCTGCATTCATTAAATACAAAGTTAAATCGGACATTATATCAACTTGTTTCATAAATAATTCAGAACTAAAACTTTCGATTCCTGGTTTAGTTGACCAATAGCCACTCATACTAGTACTAATTCCATAACCAGGTATCTTCATTTTTTGAGCAAGATTACCCATTCCTGTCCATGGACCTTGACCTCCTCTATCTGGGCATAAAACATAGGTTCTTTCTATTTTATATTTTTCAACCGAGCGAATAGCCTGATCGATCAGATTTTGATTATCTTGACTGTAAATATACGTTTTATCAGTTATCCCGGATAGTCTAAATTGATTGCCAATATCTTTGTATTCCATTTGACCCAAGTGTTCTATCCCAATCACAGAAACTATTCTACTGCTCAAATTGGCGTGCAGATTAAACCAGTTTATTGAATGCCTTCCAGGCATAAAGTGTTGAGGATCCAACATAATCAATATGGTTTTATTTCTCTCACTTACTGGAATTTTATTCAATTGTTCTATGATCTTGATGATGCCAAAACCACCGTTATCCTGTGTTAAATTAGGTCCATCCGTGTGTGTAGTTAATAAAATGTATTGATCCTT
The DNA here is from genome assembly GCA_964633465.1 of uncultured Woeseiaceae bacterium. Taxonomy (GTDB): domain Bacteria; phylum Pseudomonadota; class Gammaproteobacteria; order Steroidobacterales; family UBA11654; genus DTSX01. The sequence goes on from CAZWGB010000043.1 coordinate 7,851, forward strand.
GTCTTCGCCAAAATGTTTACCAGGCAAAAACCCTGATAAAAAATATGCTTTAGAGTTCTGAATATTAGCTAAAAGCTTCAGATTTGCATGTTGACCTTTTAAAGCAGCATCCCTTAGCTGATTTCCACTCACTCGATCGACATACAATCCAGGTACGCCTATGATTCCTGGCCTGATTAAAGGAAAAGTATACACGCCCTCTGCTCTTCCAGGACTCATAGACAAAATCGCTACGGCCCCCAGAGCACCACTGTCTTTAAAATACTCATCCAATTTAGCGAATCTAGTAAGATAATTAACTTGATACCAATAATCACCAGTTGAGTTATTATCCTGAATTTGATGTAAATCCTTTGTTACGTACTCATGTTTTGATATCTGAGAAATTCTTTTGAAAGTTTCTGGTAGCTCACCTACATCAAAAACAACGATTTTCCCTTTTATAAGATCTTTCTTCGTATCTGGTCTGAAATAGAAAAGTTTTCCTTCTACTCCAGTCTTCTCAGTCAATCCAGAATAGGCCCAATAAGAGGCGACATCAATTGGTTTACCCTCGATAGTTAATGTCCATTGATGATCATTTTTTTCGTCTGATGTGTACCACCTCTCATACTCAAAAAAATCTTTGGTAATGTTCTTAACATCATTCTCTAAAAGTTCTTTCTCTAAAATTTCCATATACTTATGCCAAGATAAGTTTCCAGCAAAAGTCGGACCATAATTGTCCTTCAAAAGATGCCAAGAATAGACTTCTTCCAGAGTTGATTTGGAATCAGAAAGAGTTTCAGTCAAGCTCTGAATATTGAATATTAAAAATAATACAACTAGACAATAATATTTCTTTTTATTTGACCGAAATGTCATTTTCGGAAACTCAGTTTAGATCAATAGCGAATTGTTTCAGATCACCGATATCTATATATTCAAGTGCTCCTTGGTGTGTTGCAGATAATACAACTTTTGGGGCAGCATTAGCTTGGAAAGCTTCCTGCCATCTCGGGGCACATAAACACCATTGGTTTCCAGGTTGTAAACCAATAAAACCAATTGCTGGGATTGATGTTGATAAGTCGTTACCAACGGAAGTACTGTATTCAAGAAATTCCTTAGTGACGATTGTACAAACGGTATGGCTACCAACATCATCATCTGCTGTGTCACAACAACCATTTCTAAAAAATCCTGTGAGTGGAGAGTTGCTGCACTCTGTTAAGGGTTCTCCAAAAATATTTATAGATTCTTTCATTGCAATTCAGTATTCCTTTGATTGACTCAGATAGATTTTCATTTTTTTCTAGCAATTGTCAAGCCATCACCAATGGGTACCAGACTAATGTCTACCCTAGGATCATCCAAAAGATGTAGATTAAATTTGCGAATTGCTGTTGTATTAGGATTCTGATTTTCCTGGTCTGCAACTGCTCCACCCCAAAGAACATTGTCAAAAAGTATAATCCCGTTTTTTCTTATAAGCTCTAAAGACAGTTCATAATAAATAGGATAGTTAACTTTATCTGCATCAATGAACACAAAATCAATGGCTTCTTTGAGCAAATCTTTGTGCAACAAGGAGTGCAGTATATCCTGAGCATCACCGATTCTCAGGTCAATTAAATGGTCAACCTTTGCTTGTTTCCAAAAATCCTGTGCTATTGCAGTTGAATCTGGATCACTGTCAATTGCGATAATTTTTCCATCACTCAATGCTAAGGCACAAACTAATGTACTGTAACCGGTGTAAGTGCCAATCTCTATCAAACGGTTTGCGCCCATTATTTTTACCAAAAGTGCCATGAATTGTCCCTGCTCTGGGGCAATTTGCATATTTGCACCAGATAGATCTATTGTTGCGGCTCTTAGATTCTTGAGTACTTGGGATTCTCTCAATGAAACTGATAGCAAATATTCATATAGCTTTTGGTTAAGCTGGATGGTTTGATTACTCAAGAATTTATCCCTTTGAAGAAAGTGTAAAAACAAAAATGGAGATAAGAATGACCAGAAAGATTAGTGCAATTGAGGAGGAAATCAACCAATAATTTCTGTTTTTCATTTTTTCATAAGTATGGTGGGCCGTGAAGGATTCGAACCTTCGACCAACTGGTTAAAAGCCAGCTGCTCTACCAACTGAGCTAACGGCCCGATTAAACATGAAATTGCGAAAGATAATACCTCACAGTTGCTAAATAAAAAACTCATTTAATCTTGAGAATCTTCAAACATAGTTAATTTTATCTTTAATCTGAACTTCTTTAAAAGCTTGAATTCTAAGTCTACAAGCATCACAAACACCGCAGGATCTCCCGTCTTCGGTTATTTGATAACAGGAGACCGTTTTAGAGAAATCCACGCCCTTTTTCTGCCCTAATAGGATAATCTCAGCTTTAGTTAAGTTGATCAAAGGTGTCTTGATAAGAATTCTATTCCCTTGTACTGTTTTTTTAGTGGCAAGGTCAACCAAATCTTGCAGGGCTGTCACGTATTCCGGTCTACAATCAGGATAACCTGAGTAATCAATGGCATTTACACCTGAATAGATGTAGTCCGCATCAATCACCTCACTCCATGCTAGAGCGAGTGAGAAAAATATGGTATTTCTGGCAGGAACATAAGTAATTGGTATTCCTGGGGTTTCTTTCTCAGGAATTGGATAAGCTTTATCAGTCAAGGCAGAGCCACCAAAATGAGTCAAATCAAAGGA
>CAZWGB010000044.1:0-10547 GCA_964633465.1 uncultured Woeseiaceae bacterium
AATACTTTTTTACACGAAATATACTCAAAACTCAGCCCTCATTTTCTTCAATAAATTCTTCTATCTCTTGGAGTCTTGATATAAATTTTGCCTTCTGTATCTCATTAATTGGCTTCACGGACAATGCTAATTGTAATTGTTCAATGGCTTCACGAAATAAACCGATGCTTAAATAGTATTCCGCCATGTATGCAAAGGAGTCAGCATAGTCTTCGGCAGCATTTGCTGTTTTTGCAATGAGCATGATTTGCGATGGGGTAGGGACTGCACTATTGAACAAGTCCAACAATACTTTGTGTGCTTTTTTGGGGTCGCCGTAATTCAGCTCAGTCAATGAATAACCCATGGTGATGGGTATATTCCGTGGAGATAGTATCATTATCTCATTTATATAATTGATCGCATCTGCATGAAGTCCTTTGCGAGTTAATAACTCAGTATAGGCAAGATGGAAATGATTATATTCTTCATATGTTTTAATCAGAAATGTGATTATTTTCTCTGCTTCTTGCAATTGACCCATCTCAATTAGGCTAAGTGCCCAACCATACAAATTACCAATTTCTTTATTGGTTAAGGAGTTTTTTCCAATTTCTAGACCAGAGACTTTCGATTCAAAATATTGATTGGCTTTTTCAGGGGTGTTGCTATAAATATTTTTTATCCTTGCCTTACTTAATTCAAAACCCAATGAATCAGGTACTCTTTTCACGGTTAATTTTCTTGCCTGTTTTAGAGCAGAAGCAGACCGATTAACTGATGTAGGATGAGTTCTTAAAAATTCTATTGCTGCTGCGTTTCTTGGGTCACCATCTAATGAGAGTTTATTGAACATATCTGCCATTGCATAAGGATCATAACCAGCAGATGCTAACGTTTTAATACCAATAACATCAGCTTCAATTTCCATTTCTCTGGTGAAATCAATTTGTCCTTGGGCCATCATTGATGGTGCTATCATTGTGCCTGCCTCGAGAATTTCACTGCTACCTGAAATAGCACTCAGTAGCACAGCGCCTAAGAGCACTAAGCCTCCTTGGATTGTATTGGGAACATTATCTCCAATTTGTCTAGCAATATGACGTTGTGTTACATGGCTTATTTCGTGTGACAACACTGATGCAAGCTGGCTTTCATTATCTGAATTTGTAATCAGGCCTAAGTGAATTCCAACAAAACCTCCTGGCATCGCAAAAGCATTGATTGAATTTTCAGGAACAAAAAAGTAATGAAAACGAAAATCACCCTCCTGAACTTTTGATGATAGTTTTTCTCCTAAATTCTGTATGTATTCTTGCAACAAGGGATCTTCGACTACTTGACCATGTCTTCGCATCGTTCTGAAGTAAGTTCTGCCAATAGCAGGTTCGTCTATTTTAGACATATAAATATTTGAGGGGTTACCTAAATCAGGTAATTCAATTTGAGAAAGACAGAGACTTGCTTGAGTGCATATATATAAAACTGCAAACCCTTTCAAAAAATTTATTTTCATATTCAAGAAATATCTCTTAAATATTATTGAGTGCATCTAATACTTCTTCGACATGCCCTTTTACTTTCACTTTTCTCCATTCATTGATGAGGGTCCCATTTGTATTAATTAGAAAAGTGCTCCGTTCAATGCCCATGTATTTCCTGCCATACATATTTTTTTCTTTGATTACATCAAATAAATGACACACAGCTTCATCCTCATCTGCTATCAAATCAAAGGGGAAATTGTATTTGCAAATAAATTTTTCATGTGATTTGACTGAATCCCTCGATACTCCAACTATTACAGTGTTATTGGAATTAAACACTTCAAATTGATCTCTGAAGTCTTCACTTTCCTTAGTGCAGCCTGGAGTGTTATCTTTTGGGTAGAAGTAGATAACAATATTTTTCCCCATATTTTCACTGAGAGTGAATACTGAATCATTTGTTGCAGTTGCAGTAAAATCAGGTACTTTTTTTCCAAGTTTTACTTTGGCCATATCGTCCTCATTTAAAAAAGTCGGTATTAATATTAAAGGTCTTTATGAACTTAATATGAACTTATTACAATAAAATCCCCATTTTATATTAAAATAGCAATCTTTTTTGATTCGTCCCCTTCATTTTTATAGAAAATATCGGGAAATATTTTTAGTAAATAGCCGTGTATAACTGTAAAAAAACATCATAGTGGAGCCAAATTTGTAATAATGTCATCACTTAAAAAACATCAAAACCGATGGGAAGTACTTTAAGAATTATATTTGCTGCATGTTTTGCACTTTTCTTGTTATCGGGATGCAGTTTATTTAACGTTAACGACGTTGTTGAAAACTGTGAAGAACCTCAAGAATATCAAGAGAGTGACTCTATACCTCCTTTAATTGTTCCAGATTATTTAAGGAATATTCAGAGCAAATCTGTTTTCAATATTTCCAATACCCAAGAAAGTAATACATTTTCTCAAGAGAGTTTTATCATGCCAATGACTTCTGATAAGTCTTCGAGCATACCTGAACAGAACAATCAAATCGGAAATATAGATGGCGATGAGCTATCAGAGTTGTTGCAATTAATTGATCAGACAATCTCCAACAGGCAATTGGAGGGGCAATACGATCCAATATATGAGAATGTGACAGTTGATTACGAGTCTAATCCATCTACGAAACCTTGCTTGGATGGGCCACCAAAGTATTTTACTGAAAAAGTTAGTCCAAGGTCTATGCCATCTCAAACTTACACTCGACCATCTGATGAATCTGAAGTCACAGAAGAGGAAAAGTCTCGAAGACAAATACGAAGAGAAAAAAGACAACAAAAAACTGATAAACAACAAGAAGAAGCTGAAGAAGATCTTGATTCAAAGGATTCAGAAGCTTCAGTAGAAGAAGATAAAACAGCTGCTATATTTAAAGTTATTACTGACATTGCGATTGGACTTTATACTGGTGGACAATCAGTGACCTCAACACTTTCAGGTGGAACAACTATATATCCCTCAGAGCCTACTAAACCTGGTGATGATGGAAAAATAGAAGCTGCATTGGAAACAGGTGTTGAAGAAGCGGCAACAGCAGAAAAAATTAGAAATCTTGCAATACTAGATCCCGCATTGAGCGACGAGCAACGCGTTGCCATTCAAAACATGTCCGATAAAGAAATTTTAGAAATGGTTACTGTCGTCACTAAGCAAGCAGCGGATCAAGATTTAGTTGAAGAAACGAAATCCGAAAAAGACGATTGGTTCACTCAGGTAAAGGATCAATGGACTGAAGGAAAAGCCCAACGAGAAGAACGCAGAGAAGCAAGACAAGAACGAAGAGCTGAGAGAAAATCCCAGGATGATTAGGGAAAATAAGAATTAATCCAAGATACCCATTTGCTTTGAGATAATACCAAGCATCACTTCATCGCTTCCACCTCCAATGGAGCCCAATCTTGAGTCACGATAGGCGCGAGTTATCCCTGTCTCCCACATGAAACCCATACCTCCCCAGTACTGCAAGCAAGAATCACTGACTTCACGGGAAAGCCGACCGGACTTCAATTTTGCCATCGAAGCTTTTGTTAAAACGTCTTCACCATGAATATAGCCTTCTACTGCATCGTAGACCAACGCACGTAGAGCTTCAATCTCAGTTTGTAACTCTGCCAAGCGAAACTGCACCACTTGGTTTTTTAAAATCGGTTTGCCAAATGTTTCCCGTTCTCTTGTGTACTCAATTGTGCTCTGAATATTATGTTCCATGCCCTTGAGAGACGCAGCAGCAGCAAAAAGACGTTCTTCTTGGAATTGCATCATTTGATAGATAAAACCCATGCCTTCTTCACCAATGCGATTTCGTTGTGGTACCCGTACATTGTCAAAGAATATCTGAGCCGTATCTGATGAATGCAAACCAAGTTTTTTTAAGGGCTTATCAACCGAAACGCCGGGAGTATCCGAGGGAATGATAACTAGCGATTTATTTTTATGCCGTTGACCCTCACTGGTATTAATTAAAGTACAAAAGAAATCAGCTTGTACTGAATTAGTAATCCACATTTTACTGCCATTGATGATGTAATCATCCCCATCTTTAACTCCATTTGTTTGGATACCGGCAACATCTGAGCCTGCTTGTGGTTCACTGACCGCGATTGAGAAAACAGCTTCTCCAGTAATTGCTGGTACCAGAAATTCATTACGCAATTCGTCACTGCCAAACCTTGCCAAAGCTGGTGTTGCCATATCGGTTTGTACACCGATACCGGTTGATACACCTCCACAATTGATGCGGCCCATCTCTTCGGCAAAAACTATGCCGTAGGAGTAATCCAGACCCAATCCACCATATTCAATGGGCTTGGTTATCCCCAGCATGCCTAAGTCGCCCAGTTTTTTAAAGACCTCTTTTGCAGGGAATATTCCATCTTCTTCCCATTGGTCAACATAGGGATTTATTTCATTATCAACAAATTTGGCAACCGTTTCTCGAATGCTCTCATGTTCTTCAGTCCATTGCATTTTCTTATCCTCTATTCTGTTTTTTTCTTAAACCCTTTGCAGGCGGATCCTCAGGATCTCCAGCGAAACATTGAGCTATACTCATCCAGTGTTTGGCAACGTCCCCCACAACTTCTAGATCCGTATCTTCGATGTTTCTTGTTTGTGTCACTACATGGCAAAAATCACTTGCTTGCCCCTTGATGAATTCCTCAGCACTTGGCTCATTCCATTCCCACTGGATGCCCGATGGGGACAGCAAGGAAATAAAGGGGATTTGGTTAGGAACTTCCAACTTCCGATTCAGGTAGGTCCAACCAAAGGTTTTGATCCCAATAGTAGCTATATTTTTTATGTTGTCCTTATAAATTCTTTCTTCACCTATTAGATCATAGATTGCCTGACTGTGAGACCAAGTTTCCATAAAGCGTGCCGTCATAAACATTCTGGCACCCATATCAGGGCCAAACCAGGTACACCTTCTTGCCGGATCAACGTCTTGAAAAACCGAACACATGTCGAAGGCAGAATCGTACCATTGCCGTCGCAAGCTTTCACTGTCATTGGCGCCTAATCTTGTTTTGACTGCAACCGCTCTATCCAGTGAATTGGGAAGGACTGCGAAAGTTTTGAACATATAGCTCGCTTCATCGTTAAATTTTTCTGGAAAATTAACCGAGTAAACTGTCATACGGTCAAAATAAAATAAATGAGCTACCACTTCTTCAGGTGTCCATTGCTTGAAAGCAGTTGGCGATTTCCACTCTTCATCAGTAAGTATTTCTAGGATTTTATTCAAATCAAGTACCGAGTCCAAGATGTCTTGAGTTACCTTTTCCATTTCAGTGACAGTCTTTTTTTATAACCTATTCTATTGGTAATATTTATATTATAATATTACCAAAAGGGCTTGTTAATGAAAACAAAAAACATATCTCAACAGTTGGTTTCAAATTTGAATACAAGGTCTGAGGCCTATGTAGAAAACTCTAGCGTGATGCTGGAAAAACTTGGTGAAATCGACAAACTGTTGGATCTCGCAGCAGCTGGCGGTGGTGAAGCTCATCATAAGCGATTGGCTAAAAAAGGTAAAATGCCTATCAGAGAAAGGATCATCAATGTTTTGGATCCCGATTCACCTTTTCTTGAAATCAGTCCTCTGGCAGCTTATGGCTCCAGTTACACCATTGGTGGAGGTGCAGTAGCTGGTATTGGTGTTATTGCTGGAGTGGAGTGCGTTATTTTTGGTAATGATCCGTCTGTTCTTGCAGGAGCACTAACACCCTATGCTGCTAAGAAGTGGATGCGGTCACTAGAGATTGCTAGAGAAAACAACATTCCCTACATCAGTTTTGTTGAATCGGCTGGGGCAGATTTAAGAATTGATCCTACTAAGGCAAGCGAACCCAATATCGGATTAGGTCATTTTGCGGAAACGGGTAGGGCTTTTTACGATACGATCGAGCTATCTAAGATGAGAATTCCAACTGTTTGTGTTGTTTTCGGTTCCTCTACCGCTGGCGGTGCTTATCAACCAGGTATGTCTGATTACAATATTTTCATTAAGGAAAAATCCAAGGTTTTCCTGGCCGGTCCTCCATTGGTAAAAATGGCTACGGGAGAAGAGTCCGACTCTGAAACACTTGGCGGTGCTCAAATGCATTCGGAAGCTTCAGGTTTATCTGACTATCTTGCTGAAGATGAAATGGATGCCTTACGGATGTGTCGCGAAGTTGTTTCACATCTTAATTGGAGAAAGCCCGGACCGACACCATCAAAAATAGAAGAAGAACCCATTTACAATTCAGAAGAATTATTGGGGCTAGTCAGTGAAGATCTTAAAACTCCTTTTGACATCCGGGAGGTCATTGCTCGGTTTGTTGACGGTTCGTGTTTTGAAGAATTTAAACCGCTTTTTGGTCCAACCATGGTTTGTGGCTGGGCTTCAGTTCATGGATATCCTGTGGGTATTTTAGGCAACAATGGGGCAATTTATCCAGACTCGTCTCAAAAAGCTGCTCATTTTATACAACTTTGCAATCAGACGGATACACCAATTATTTTTTTGCAAAATGTGACCGGTTTTCTAGTGGGTAAGGATTTTGAAAGTGCGGGAATCGTCAAAAAAGGCTCACAACTGATCAATGCTGTTTCAAATTCAACCGTCCCACACATTACGATTATTATCGGCGCTTCTTATGGAGCTGGGACCTATGCCATGTCAGGTAGAGCTTATAACAATCGTTTCACTTTTATTTGGCCTACGGCAAAAATTGCCGTTATGGGTCCTAAGCAAATAGCAGGCGTTATGTCGATGGTTAGAAGGGGGGCAGCTTTAAGAAAAGGTGAGAAATTTGATGAAGATGAAGATGCAATGATTGTCAAGGCTGTAGAAGAAATTCAGGAAAAAGGATCGTTGGCCTTGGCGGCGACGGGTTTAATCAGTGATGATGGGATCATTGATCCCAGAGATACGCGAACCGTTCTGGGTTTTTGTTTGTCGGTTGTCAGGAACAAAGCTATTGAGGGTGCTAAATCATATGGGGTATTCAGATTGTGACGACATTTTCTACCATCCTTGTTGCCAACCGTGGAGAAATTGCCAGCCGCGTTATCAGAAGCGCCCAAAAAATGGGTATCAAATGCGTTGCAATTTACGTTGAGGCAGATAAAAACGCTCCTTACCTGGCTCAAGCTGACCAGAGCATAAAACTGGATACCAGTTATCTAGATGCTGATGCAATCCTGAATGCTGCAAAAGTATCTCACTCAGAAGCCATTCATCCTGGCTATGGATTTCTCTCTGAGAATGCCAAATTTGCCAGCTCCGTTGAACAATCAGGTCTAGTTTGGATTGGTCCATCAGCAAATGTTATTTCCCAAATGGGCGATAAATTGAAAGCCAAAGATATTGCCGAAAGCGCCGGACTGCCGACACTACCCATCGCCTTGAAGAAATCAGATATTGATTCCATCGGGTTTCCATTATTGATCAAGGCTGCTGCAGGTGGAGGCGGGAAGGGTATGCGTGTAGTAAAGCATGCAGATGAACTGGATGAATCAGTCAATATGGCTCAAAAAGAGGCATTAAATGCCTTTGCCGACGACACTGTCTTTTTTGAAAGTTACATCTCACAATCTAGACACATAGAGATCCAAGTATTAGGTGACAATCACGGAAACATAATCCATCTGGGTGAACGGGAGTGTTCAATCCAGAGGCGACATCAGAAAATTATCGAAGAATCCCCATCATCAAGGATTAATTCCACTTTGAGAGAGCAGATTGGTGATGCAGCGGTTTCCTTGGCAAAAAAAATCAATTACCAATCAGCCGGAACCGTTGAGTTTTTATTTGATGATAAAACTGGCAAGTTCTGGTTTCTGGAAATGAATACGAGACTTCAAGTTGAGCATCCAGTAACCGAAGAAGTGACCGGCATAGATATCGTTGAGCAACAATTGCTAATTGCAGCAAACCAAGAATTGAGTATGTATCAGCAAGATATTTCTTGGGATGGGCATGCTATTGAGGCAAGAATTTATGCTGAAGATCCAAACAATGATTTTCTTCCATCAACAGGTAAACTTATCGCTAACCAAATTGAACCTAAAGATGGAATCCGGTGGGATTCAGGAGTCGAGGTTGGTATGGTGATTGGAACTGATTTTGATCCCATGATGGCCAAAGTTATAGCACACAGTCCTTCCCGATTGGATGCCGCTAGAAAACTTGCTAAAGAACTTGAAAGTACCCACTTTGGAGGGTTTTCTACCAATGTAGAATTCTTGGCTAGTATACTGCGTCACAAAGAATTTATTTTGGGCAACACCACGACGGATTTCATTGACAGGTTTAATCCTTCAAGATCTCTGACGCTTCAGGAAAATGAGCAAAAGTCTGTTGCAATTACAGCTGCGCTCTGGCTCCAGGGTTTAAATAGGTCTCAGTCAGTAGTTTTGGAGAACATACCTTCCGGATGGAGCAATGCCAGGCTACCCAAACAGAGAATTTCGTTTGAGATGGATGCTCAGTTAATCGAAATTTACTACATGTGCAATCGTGATGGATCTTTTACCGTCGACAACCAACATGAGGTCGTATTGCATGATTGGTCTGAGTCAGCTGTGGATATAGAGATTGATGGCATCAGAACCCTATCCAGCGTTTCAATGGATGGTGATCAACTGCTTGTCCAATGCTTGGGTGGAAATAAGCTCCTCACCATTCAGCCTAGGTTTAAATCTTCTTATGATCAGGAACAGCAGGGCTCACTTGTTTCACCGATGCCAGGAAAAGTTGTTGAGCTAAAAGTAAAGCAAGGAGACCGAGTCAAAGCTGGCGATAATCTTCTGATGATAGAGGCGATGAAAATGAACCACATTGTGAAAGCTAATGAAGATGGGATAATTGCTGAGCTTTTTGTTCAAGAAAATGACCAGTTAGACTACGGAGCAGTTTTAATGATAATTGAACCAAAGGGATAATTATGGCCATCGTATCTACAAGAAAACTCAAATCCTTAAATGAATTAAGCTCCAAACATATACAAGTGATTGAGGAATTTGAAAAGCTCCTTGAAATAGGCATTTCGGGCTTAACCATGGCAGATATCGCTGCAAAATTAAAAGTTTCACTAAGAACGTTATACGAAATAGCACCCAGTAAAGAGCATTTAATTACAGCAACAATGAATCGGGTGCTTACCAATATAGGTCAAGAGGCCAGTGCGTCAATCAAAGGAATTCAATCTCCTCTGTCCAAATTAAAAATGTATATAGAGATTGGGTATGCAGCAGTTGGACCCAGAATTAAGAAATTTTCCACCGATCTCAGTAAAGTTCGAGGTGTGGAGGAAATGGCTGATTACCATCGAGATTATTTTGTTGCCCGAATTGAAGAATTGCTCGATGAAGCGATTGCATCTGATGAAATAGAGGATACAGACACCCATGTAGTTGCCATAGCACTGGGTGACTTTCCTCGTTTACTGTCCGATGATTTTTTCGAGGGAAAAACAAAATTAAAAAATACACCTGAGGCCTCAGCACATTTGGTGGCTGATCTAATTTTGGACAGTCTTGAACGGAAATGAGAAGAATTTATGACTGAAGAAATCATAAAGATTGCTAACTGTAGCGGTTACTACGGTGACAAACTCTCGGCCGCAAAAGAGATGGTTGAAGGCGGTCCTATTGATGTTTTAACTGGTGATTATCTAGCTGAACTTACCATGGCGATTCTCTATTCCCAAAAATTACAGAGAGGAGAAGATAAAGGATATGTGGGGACATTTTTGAAGCAGCTCAAAGAAGTAGCAAAGATGTGCAAAGACAAGAATATCAAAATTATCTCCAATGCAGGGGGTCTTAACCCGAAGTCAATGGCTAAAGAGGTTGACACCATTCTTACTGAATTGGCCGTCGATTCAACCGTTGCCTATATTCAAGGTGATGACTTGATCAAAGATCTCAAGCAACTGCAAACTGAAGGTGAAAGATTTGAGAACATGGATCGAAAAATACCTTTGGCAGAATCTGGCTGCAAGGTTCTCAGCGCAAACACTTACCTCGGTTGTTGGGGAATTAAAGAGGCATTGGATTTGGGAGCAGATATTGTCATTTGCCCTAGAGTCACAGATGCATCAGTAACCATGGGAGCTGCAGCTTGGAAATTTAATTGGCAAAGAGACGACTACGATGCGCTTGCTGGTTCATTGGCAGCTGGGCATATCATAGAGTGTGGTGCTCAGACAACCGGTGGCAATTATTCGTTCTTTGAGGAGGTGCCAACTTTTAAAAATATTGGCTATCCCATTGCTGAAATAGAAGAAGATGGATCTTTTACCATTACCAAACATCCAGATACAGGCGGGCTTGTTTCAATCGGTACTGTAACTGCACAATTGCTCTACGAAATTTCTGCACCGGAGTACCTAAACCCAGATGTAATTGCTCATTTTGATACTCTGAAAATGAAACAGGTCAGTGACGACAGGGTTAGAATCACAGGCTGCAAGGGCAGTAGTCCACCGTCTACCCACAAGGTCTGTATTAATCTTGCAGGTGGTTATCGAAA
>CAZWGB010000045.1:0-10358 GCA_964633465.1 uncultured Woeseiaceae bacterium
TGTAGAAATGCACTACAGAGACAACGAAGTTCAAAATATAAGGTATTTTTACTATGTGGAATTCAGGCTGTTTTTAGATGCACAAATTCTAGAAGTCAAAGAAACAGGCTTTCTTCAATCCTATGACATCAAAATTAAAGAATCAGAAAAAGAAGCAGTTAACAAATATAATAAATCTAAGTCCATTCAATATAAATTAACCAAAAGCTTATTGGTTCGAGAATGGTTTAATGAACTGGCTACACTTAAATATACTTTAAATAAAAGTGAATGAAGAGTTCAAACCCAATAACTAATCCCAGTTTTAGAAAACTTTTCGCAGCACAGGTTATTGCATTGGTTGGAACGGGACTCTCAACAGTTGGTTTATCTTTATTGGCTTATAACCTTGCTGGGGGAAATGCAGGTGCTGTTTTAGGCATAGCTTTAGCATGCAAAATGATTGCTTATGTTTTCTTTGCACCAATAGTTGGAGGGTTAGCACATCGATTTACTAGAAAACCATTTTTAATCTCTTTGGATGTAATACGTGCATTTCTTGTCCTATTAATGCCTTTTGTTTATGAGTTGTGGCATATCTATCTTCTAATATTTTTATTGAATTTTTTCTCTGCAGGTTTTAAGCCCGTTTTCCAGGCCGTAATTCCTGATATTCTCGAAGATGATGTGATGTATGGTAAAGCACTGTCTTATTCCAGACTTGCCTATGACCTGGAAAATCTATTGAGTCCTACTTTTGCTGCTATAGCTTTGTTTTATTTTTCTTATACAGGATTATTTGTAGGAAATTCCATAGCTTTTGTAATTTCAGCAGCAATTATAGTTATTACTTTCATTCCCTTACCAAAACCAGTTGAAAGGATTGGTAGTATTTGGAGCGAAGTTAGTTATGGAATAGTAGCTTATTTTAAAACACCTCGATTGCGATCTCTCTTAATACTCTATGTCGCAGTAGCTAGTGCTAGTGCAATGGTTATTGTTAACACGATAATATATGTGAAAGAATACTTAGGAGGCAGTGACAGTGAACTAGCAATATTTTTTGCAGCTTCCGGCTTTGGGTCTATGTTAGCAGCTCTCAGTTTTCCAAGATTGTCAGGTATCTTTAAAGATAAATCAATCGTCCAATCAGGAGCAATATTTTTAGCTATCAGCTTGTGCTTGATGGCAACAGAGCCAACACTTTATTTTGCACTTTTTACTTGGTTTTTAACTGGAGTAGGCTTATCACTGGTTCAGACACCATCAGGAAGAATAGTTAATCTATCTGCAACCCCATCGGATAGATCATCTTATTTCTCAGCACAATTTTCTCTCTCGCATCTATGTTGGTTAATAACTTACCCACTCGTTGGGCAATTGGTGCTGTATTTTGGATTTGCTTTTAGCGCAGCATTTCTTGCCTGCATAATTTTGACCTGTTTTATTTTTAGTATTTTATTTTGGCCTAATGAAAACGAAACCAGTCTGACTCATCGACACAAAACTCTGATTCACTCACACACACATGGACATGATGATGAACATCATGCACATCAACATAATAGTAAACTGGATCCAAATTCTCATGAACATGAACATGAACATGAAGAGACAGTACACAAGCATGAATTTGTGATTGATTTACACCATCAACAATGGCCAAAAGGTTAATTAGTGATTGTTTTTAACCAGATTCAATCTCAGATGATTCAATAAGATCAACTACTGTGTTTAGGACCTCGTTCAGTAGGGTTTTAGAAGCAAACTCATCAAAATTATCTTTATCACTGTACCCCAGTTCTTCTAGTCTTTTTATTCGCCTGTCTTCAATTGCTTTTTTGAATTCGTCTCTCTTTACTTTTCTTTTTTCATAGTTTAAGGAAAGTTTAGTTTGTTTATTTTGTTCAGAGATTTGATCAATATCTTCTTGAAGAAATAAAAGCGGCAGATTGTCTTTAGATTTTTCGGTAAAATTCTTTTTTAGTTTCTCAATGGATTGCTGGAATACTAGGTTGGAATCATATTTCAATGACATAATTTGATCCCATGGGAGCGTATTCTTTTTTGTTGCTTCACCTATTGTTTCTTCATCAATGAATGATGGTAAATTTATGTCAGGAATCACCCCTTTATTTTGAGTACCTTGACCCGAGACTCGGTAGAACTTTCCTATAGTTAATGTCAGCTGACCAAATCCCTTCTTTGATTCAAACCTTGAATAACGATCGAGGGGATAGAGGCTTTGCACGGTTCCCTTGCCAAAAGTTTGTTGGCCAAGCACAATACCACGAGAATAATCTTGAATTGCTCCAGCAAAAATTTCTGAGGCTGAAGCACTGTATCGGTCGACAATAACAGCTAATGGGCCCTCATAAATAGAACCAGATATTGGATCATCTATAATTTCTATTTTGTTACGAGTATCTTTAAGTTGAACAATGGGACCATCATCAATGAAAAGACCAGTAAGCATAGCAGCCTCTGTCAATAAACCTCCACTATTACCTCTAAGATCAATGACTAAAGCATCAATACCAATGTCTAAAAGATTTTGAACAAGTTTTTTTACGTCCTCAGATGTACTTCTATACTCAGATTTACCTTTACTTCTGGCCTGATAATCTTGATAGAAACTTGGAATTGTTATGAGGCCAATATTATATATCTTATTTTTAATCTGTAGTGTCTCAATAATACTAGAAGCCGCTTGTTCTTCTAATTTAACTTCGTCTCTTGTAAGTGTTAATAAATAAGGTACATCATCAGAATTTGAGCCTTCAGGTAGAATTTGTAAAGTAACTTTTGATCCTTTTGGGCCTCTAATTAATTTAACAACCTCATCTAAATCCCATCCTATTAAGTCGGTGATTTTTTTAGTCTTTTTATCAACGATACCAATAATTTTATCCATCGGCTTCAATCTACCGTCACTCGCCGCTGGGCCACCAGGAATGATATTGACAATCTGAACCTGTTCATCAGTTAGATTTAATCGAGCACCAATGCCTTGGTAGGATAATTTCATTTGAATTTCGTACTCCTCTGATTGGGTTGGATTCAGGTAATTGGAGTGAGGGTCCAAGGTATGGGCAAAAGCATTTAGAAAAATGCTAATTACATCTTCTTCATTGAATAAATTTATTTTTTCAACAAACCGCTTGTATCTATTTTCCAAAATCTCCATTGCAATTTCATTGGATTGACCAGCAAGGATTAAGGTAAGTAAATCGTTGTGAGTTTTCTTCTGCCAAAGGTTTTCGAGTTCTTCAATGTTTTCTAACCAGTTTTTTGCCTCATAGTTAAAGTCATATGAATTATCCGATTCAAAATTATGCTCCTGACTGAGGAGAAAGGTTATACAAAAGCTAAGTCTCTGTTGAACACGTAGTCTATAGATTCTAAATATATCGTATATTGGCTCAAGATCCCCTTGTTTTAAGGCATCATCAATTTTAAAGCGATATCTTTGAAAATATCTAATATCAGATCTAGTAAAGTACATTTTTACTGGGTCAAGTTTCTCTAAAAAATTAATCAATATGAATGGTGACAATTCATTAGATACCTTTTTCTTAGAAAAATGAGCCTGCTCCGAGAGCGCGCTAACCAATTTAAGTAGATGACTATCAACTGGGTTTTTTATTAGGAGGGTTGGTATATTCTCATTCTCCATCAGCTGAGCATGAGTTGATGTAAAAACAATAAAAATTGCAATAAGTAATACGATTTTGTAATTTTTATTCAAAATTTTAATCAGTTAGTCAATTACGGTAAAAGAAATTAAGTATTTGGTCAGACATTTCTTCACAAGCTGTTTTTTGAGTTCTTGCAATAATTGGAATAGGTATTACAAGCGCAGGAATAACTGAAGTGCCGCTGACACTTGCACTGACGTTACCAACAGATGATTCTTGTTCAAGATCCCATATTGATGCTGTATAAGATGATGTATCATCCCACCAAGCAAGTCCAAAGCAGCCTCCACCTCCTGGGCCTGCTGCACAAGACAATGCTCCGGAACTAGAATTTGTTTTTGTCTGTCCACTGATGTTTAAGAAATACTTAACATCAAGCATTTTAATCTTTTGTCGAACCAGGTCCTTGCCAAGAAAACTGGAAAGATCCTCAGTTTTTTGAGGAGCTGTGCTAGGTTCAAACCAAGGATAGAGTTGATTTACAAATTCTTGTGTTGGTATTACATTAAAGGTCTTTTGCTTACTGGCGAGAGATTTATTAATACATTGAAGAAAATCATTCTCTGTTTCATTGCCTACATGATAGCTGTTCGAGGTAATTACCAATGATTCTCCTTCATGAATTTCAAAAGGTAAGTTGGTTTGTTCCTCAAGTCTAGTTGTAGTACAACCAGACAACATGAGGAACCCTGATAAAAAGAAAATAAAAACTAAATTTTGCATTATCAATCAGCACTCACTTTTTTTTCTAATTTTTCAAAATTATCTTCGATTTTAATCACTAAATTGACACCCACATCTCTTAATGCCAAATCTACAGCCCTTGTTAATGATTCAGGTGCACTAGATTCAGTACCATGCTCACCATAACCAGTAATGTTCCAGTTTGATAACAAGTTTTTTTTATGATCAAAAATATCAATTTTGTATTTAAGCCAGACAGCGTATTTATCATTTCTTGATTCTGTCGGTGTCAGTAATTCAAAAGCATCTAGTTTAGATTCCATATAAAGATCAATATTTGGTTGTATTTCGTTGCTCTCATTCTTTAACTCAATCAGATCAGGGAAGAAGCCCTGTAATATCTTATTGAATAAATTGACTTGACTGTCGGCGAAGTCTATTTTTATAGTCGTCTCTCCTGATTCAGAATTGATATTTTCAAACTGATAATTCTTGATATTGTCATCATAGATAACAGCAATATTAAAATTTTCAATTTTTGCTACCAATGGATCTGGGATAATCGTGGTCATTATGATGGACTGTGAACAACTTTGACAGAAAACAAAAAGTAGCAATAGAAATTTAGGATTATTATTCACAACATAAAGTTTAAATTAAATTAACTTCCTATTAAAACATTAAAAATAGAAGATATTATGAAATAAACCTATGATTAATTTGGCACGATCTCAGGATCAACTTCTTCTGAGTATGCTTCCCATGTCCCTTTAGGATTAGTCTGTCCCCAACCAGTCTGTGTGCCAAGAATTTCTGGATAATCTTTTTCTACTTTTTTTAAAACTGGTGATGGAATATCATCAATTGTCCCAGTTATTTGAAAACTGTGCATTCTCCCAAATAAACACCCATTGATTTGATTTTGTCCCATTTTCATCCATGGCCACCATGGAGACGTACGCATGAATCCTGCATGGAAAGGAGAAGAGGGTATTGACCTGTCATTCATTACATCAGCTGGTGTATAAAAAGAAAAGTGTTCCGAAGGATTGATTCTATTTGTGGTATGAGCTTTAGGCCATTTATCTTTGGTTACAGGATTTGTGTATTCATGAGAATATTCCCATGTTAATAAATACTGGTCTCCTAATTTTTGCCAAGGTAATAAAAATGGTACTGTTTCAAGATCTTCTTTGGCATTAGCTTGATTCATCAGTGTAGGCTGATCAAGCAACGCATTTCCCATAGTAAATTTAGGCATATTGGTTGTCAGATGACCACGCATTCTTTTATTAATAAATGGGAAAACTTTTACATTTTCATTAGTCCAAGGGTTTTTCCAGCTGTCAATAACTTGCCCTGTTTTTAAATCAGTAAAATAACCAGCTTCAGTGCCTCTAATATTAACTGTACCATCATTGTTTAACCGGGATTGCATATTCCCGAATCCAACATAGCCAAATAAAGGAATTAAACGTTTTGTTCCAATCCTGGCAAATTGGACTCCTTGGTAACCTCCATAAGTAGGTTTAACATCGTAGGATCCCCAAAGTTTCCCAAATGCATAGAGGTTATCTTCAGGAATACTAAAGTCTAGTGGACCATTTTTTGTTTGTTGAGCAGTTATGGATTGGAAAGACGATGATGCACCAAGTGTGATAGAGAATTGTAAAAGGTTTCTTCTTGAAGTAACTGAATTAAAGATTGATGTGAACACAAATCGTGTTTTCTAATCAGTTAATCTTTCATTGAAAGTTTCAATATCCTCTTGATCTTGATCTATCTCTGTACCAGTATCAGGCCAGATTTTTGTGAATTTTGTTCCCTCCATGCTAACGCCTGCAATCAGTCCCTTTTGACCAAAAACAAAGCCTACAATCGCATCCTTAAAGGTATTAGTGTCAGCAGCACCAGCAGCTCCCAATGGGAATAATGCAACAGCACCATCTACACCAACTTCCCATCCAGAGCTGTAGAGGAAATTATCCATAGCCGTGTCATCAAAGAAAAGAATAATCAAGTCTTTAGATCCTACACCAACCTGAATTCCTAAGGATGTTGTTAATGCTTTGTAATATTGGACTTTTACATCGTCAACAATTAAGGCACCTTCGCCAAATTCAAACCCAAGAACAACACCAGCTTTCCACATTCTAGGGATGACCAAAACTCCTCTTGCTCCTTCCAAATAAGAATCACCACCTTGAATTTCTTCAGTAAATCTAGTTAGAGAACTTTCTATAGCAGCATCAATTTCATTCATTGATTTAGCACTGAGTTCAGTTGAGAGGATTAAGGTTAGACATAGAGTCAATAGTGAGAAGAATTTGGCAGTTATTTTCATATTATTTCCAAATGAAAATTGATTATGTATGTTAGCTGTTTATTCATATTTACTCAAATGGATCCCTTACCTCATCAATACCAAGAGGATCTGTGTGAATAATTAGCTCTGAATTTGGGTATACATCGAGTATATTATCCGTAACTTCATCGGTAATTTTATGAGATTCCAACAAACTCATCTTCGGATCTAATTCAAGATGAAACTGAATTATATACTTCCGACCCGTATCTCTGGTTCTTAAGTCGTGAAATCCAAGAACTTGTGGATGTTGAAGGGCAATTTCTTTAATCTTGTCTCGATGAGAAGTTTGGATTTCTTGGTCTAGTAGTATTTTAAAGGATTTTTTTAACAAGATAAAAGCTGTGTATAAAACCACACCAGAGATCAACAATCCAACTACAGCGTCTATAAATGTAAATCGCGTCCAACCCGTGATTACTATTGAGAAGAGTACTGATAAATTAATAAAAGTGTCTGTTAGATAATGATATTGATCCGATTCAATAGCCATTGATTGACTTCTTTTAACAACATATTTTTGATACATAATCAATGTAATGGTCAAGGCAATTGATATAAGAATGATCCAAATGGCAATATTAGGTTGATTAATTGGAGTTGGATTAAGCAATCTTTTAATTGCTTCTGTGAAGACATAAACTCCTGAAATGCCAATAAGTAAGGACTGTATAAATGCTGCTAATCCTTCAGATTTTCCATAACCAAACCGGTGTTTTTCATCCGCAGGTAAGAATGAGTAAGTGATAGCAATAAATACGAAAACAGATGCAAGGAAATCGATCATGGAGTCAGCTAAAGACCCCAACATGGAAACAGAGGAAGTTGTTACCCAACCGTTGTATTTAAGAACAATTAAAGTAGATGCTACCAATAACGATGCGATGGATGCTGATCTAACTAAGGGTTCTGTATTTGTCTGATTCTCCAAAACCCTTAATCCAAGAAGATATTTTCATAGAGATCTGTTCTTCGGTCTCTAAAAAATCCCCAAGATGATCTATACAGGTTGACAGAATCCAGATCAAATTCATGGACTATAATTTCTTCTTGATCCCTGGAGCACTCTTCAACTTTTTCACCGCATTCATCTGTGATGAAAGAAGATCCATAGAAAGTCATTGAGAATTTTTCATTTCTTTCGACGCCTGTTCTATTTGAGGCTATTACTGGGATGCTGTTAGCAGCAGCATGACCTTGCATGACAATTTGCCATGAATCTCTAGAGTCCATTTCAGGAGAGTCAGGCTCTGAACCAATAGCAGTAGGGTAAAAAATCATCTCAGCACCCATAAGAGTCATAATTCTTGCAGCTTCTGGGTACCACTGATCCCAACAAATACCCACTCCAATTTTGCCAAATTTTGTATTCCAAACTTTAAAACCGGTATTTCCTGGGTGAAAATAATATTTTTCTTCATAGCCAGGCCCATCCGGTATATGAGATTTTCTATATCGATCCATAATGGTTCCATCGGCATTAATAACGGCCAATGAGTTGTAATATGTATTGTTATCCTTTTCAAAAAAACTCACAGGTAATACCACATCTAATTCTTCGGCAATACCTGCCATTTTTTCCAAAATTGGGTTATTTTCAAAGGGAAGAGCGAGATTAAAATTTTCTGGATCATTATTGCAGGGAAAATAAAGGGAAGCGAATAATTCTTGTATCAAAATAATATTTGCACCTTTTTCTTTTGCGGTCCTGATTATTTCAACTGCTTTATCAATATTTTCATCTGAATTATCAGTGCAAGCCATCTGTGTTGCTGCTACCGTTACTTTTCTCATAATGACACCTTAGTTAGTGGCCGGTTGTTGTTGCGTAATACAGTGGATACCACCGCCGCCTTCAACTATAGATAAACCTTCAATAGGAATTACTATCCTATCTTGGAAGATGTTACTGATAGTTTCAATTGCTTTTTTGTCTTTCGGATCATTAAAGATAGGCATTATGATTGATCGATTTGCCATATAAAAATTAATATAAGATAAGGGCATTCTTTCGTTTAAGAATTCACGATATCTTGGTTGATGTATTTCAATAATATCAAACTGCTTGCCATTAGCATCCTTTGCATAATTTAAGCGGTTTCTATTCTCTTGCAAACGCTCATAGTTGGAATCTTCAGAATCATTTTCTGATAACGTTAGGATTTGGTTAAAAGGGGTAAAACATGCAAGATTATCTATATGTCCACCCGTGTCATCAAATTCAAGAGCTGCAATCAGCCAAATAAAATTTTCAACACCCAGATACTTTGTAAGAATATATTCAGCCTCTTTTTTTGTTAGCCCTGGATTTCGTTTAGGGTCAAATAAAACATCTTCGGTGATCATTAAAGTTCCGTTTCCATCGGTATGAATTGCACCCCCTTCTAAGACTATTGGAGCATCAAAGCACTCAAGATTAAGATGCTTTGTAACTTTTGATGCTATCAGAGCATCGTTTTTGCAAGAAAAATTAATATTTTCACCATAATTATTGAAAGTCCAATCAACTCCAGCAATTAAAGGCCCTGTTGTAATAAAGGTAGGGCCTGAGTCACGTGCCCAACAGTCATCAATACGTAGTGGCATAACTGAAACTTTCTCTCCACAAAGCTTTTGACATTCATCAACATTGGATTGGTTGGCAATCATGGTTACCGATTCAAAGTCAACAATGGCTTTAGCTGTATTTGCATAAGCATGCCTCATGTTGTCAACGTTTGGGTATCTTGCAGGGTCAATACCAGTTGGCCAAAGCATCCAACAACGATCATGGTGTTGCCATTCTGCAGGCATGTAAAAACCCAAATCTTTTGGGTATTTTTCAATTCTATTTTGCATTGAATTAATGTTTTGGTGGAGGCGGCGGGAATCGAACCCGCGTCCGCTAGCTATCCACAGGATGATCTACATGTTTATCCAGATCTTTTATTTTAACCTGATGTAACCGAAAGGAAGGATAGCATCAAGCGATCTCTAGTATTATTTTTAATGATTAATTGAAGAGAACGCATAATCACGATCTTGGGTATTTTTCATCAATTAAAACCCCCAAGAGAGTAGAAATTGATGCCAGCTGGATTTATGCAGCTAGTGCGTAGTTGTTATTTGCAACTAGTTTTTTACAGAGAGTTTAACGAGAACTCTGTAGCCTCGACATGCACATAAAGTCTCAATACCAACGTCGAAACCTTGTCGCCCCCTTTAAATCAATTATTAGATACCGGATTATCTCAAGAAGTTTGGGAAGATAAAAGTCTTGTTATCAGTCGCTTGATTCAATGGATTCCAGAATCCATTCTTTGAATAGGTGATGAGTCAGGAAACCTTTGGAGTTAAATTTGTAATCTAGACCTGAAAAATCCTCATTAATTTTTCTTTGTATGCCTTTGCCTGACATTAAATTGGAGACCATCAGAACTTTTTTTCCGTCAAGGGTAGCGTTTTCTATGAATTCTTTTATTTGCTTGACGTTTCTATCCCTTATTTCTTTAGGCGCATCATCTTGGAGAGTAAAGGGTCTAACAGCATTGAAATTCCCCTGGTCGTGAACATAGGTAGATAGATTTTCCATAAGTTCCAATTGAAGCTCATTGTCAGTTTCCCCAACTGGACCATGAGCTATAATGACTACA
>CAZWGB010000046.1:0-10228 GCA_964633465.1 uncultured Woeseiaceae bacterium
ACAGTCGGAAATATTCAATCTTACCTACAGGTATCGAAGAAACATGCTCAAACAATTGGATGCATCTTTCTCTTGGCCCGTTCGAGATCACTGGAATGTCGTTGGTCGATATAATTACTCCATTCTTGATAGAAAGGTTTTGGAACAATTTGTTGGTTTAGAGTATGAATCATGTTGCTGGGGCATTAGGGTCATTTCCAGAAAACATCTTGCTTATAGAAATGGTGACACAGACACATCTTTCTCGATAGAATTTGTCTTCAAAGGACTCAGCGATTTAGGAGATCCGGTTGAAAGTCTATTGGACCGAGGCATATTAGGCTATGATTTGGAATAAATTATGCTAAAACACTCATTAAAGTTCATCTCAATGGTTGCCGCATTGGCAATCCTATGGCACACCAATGGATATAGTCAAACTAGAGATTTGGGAGGGACCGGCAAACTCTTAGATGGTATTGCCGCAATTGTAAACGATGGCGTTGTCCTTAGAAGTGAGGTTAATCTACAACTGGAGGCCGTCATTGCTAATCTTGAAAATCAACAAGAACAACTTCCACCGAGAAATGTAATTGAGTCCCAAGTTCTCGAACGCCTTATCATGCAACGAATCCAATTGCAACGAGCTGAGAGACTGGGTATCCGCATCCCTGATGAAGTACTGAATTCAGCGATTACAAACGTGGCAGAGAAAAACAATGTATCGTTTGCTGAGTTTCCCCAAGTCTTAGCGGAAGAAGGCATAGGTTATGAGGTCTACCGTCAGGAACTGAGAGAACAACTGACCATTGATCAACTTCGTCAACGAGATGTAGCTTCAAGAATTCTTGTTTCACCAAGTGAATTGGAAAGTTTCTTAATTTTGCAAAAAGATCGAGATGCTCTCAACTTTGATTATGACTTATCACATATACTCGTAACAGTCTCTTCCTCAGCATCAGTAAAACAAATAGAGAATGCGGAAAATTTAGTCACTGATATTTATCAACGAGTTGTCAACGGGGAAAATTTCGCAGCTCTTGCAATTGAATTCTCTCAGGGCCAACAAAATCTTAACGGAGGTAGACTAGGTTGGCTGAAAGGTGAACAGTTGCCAACAATTTTTATTCAAGCTGCCACACAATTGGAAAAAGATGAAGTCAGTCAACCATTCAGGAGCTCGAGTGGTTTTCACTTAATTTTATTGCATGATTTCAAAGGCATGCAACCAATATTACAAGACCAGATTCGCCTCAGACATATCCTTATCAAGACCAATGAAATTTTGGATGATGACGCTGCAAAAGAAAAATTAAAAACTATTCGAGATCAAATTATCAATGATGGTGATTTTGGCGCTATTGCTGCTGCAGTTTCTGAAGATGCAGGTTCCGCACAAGAAGGAGGAGATATGGGATGGACGGGTTCTGGATTTTTTGTTCCGGAATTTGAAGAGATTGCTCTCGCTATGGACAATGATGAAATCAGTGAACCATTTAAATCAAGATATGGTTGGCATATTATCCAGTTTTTAGGCAAACGGGTCTTTGACAACACCAATGAGATTCAAAAAAGACAAGCTATTGCTGCTATTCGAAATTCAAAACTCTCTGATGAGATTGAGTTGTGGGCCCGTCAATTAAGGGATGAAGCATTTGTAGAATACATCTCTTACTACGATTAGTGCACACACATTTTTGATTGATACAGAGAAAATCATTCCTTTTGTGGTAACTTCCGGTGAACCTGCAGGCATAGGCCCTGATATTGTTCTATCTCTGGCAAAACGTGCAGACCACAAAAGCTTTGTGGTATTTGCAAACATCAACGTCTTGATGAAAAGAGCTGAGATGATGGGGTTAGATGTAAACTTTGTTCGCTATGAGTCTAATTTAGAACTGTCACAGGTTGCAGATAATTCCTTAATAATTAAAGATTTCAATGTTGCAGAAGAAGTAGTACCTGGTTTTTTGAATCAGAAAAATAGTGGCTATGTGGTCAACATGATTGAAGAAGCAACCATGGGTTGTTTATCTGGTCAATTCAAGGGTCTAATCACCGCCCCAGTAAATAAAAACATCATCAACCAATCTGGTAATGAGTTTTTGGGCCACACTGAACAAATTTCAAGTATCTGCCAAAGCACAAGACCAATCATGACGTTTATATCAAATTCCATGCGACTGGCTTTGGCTACCGCACACAAGCCTTTGTTAAGAATATCAGGATTAATCACCGCTGATCTTCTAATCGGCCTATGCAAAACAATTACCGAGGATATGGCTAAATTTTTTGGAATAGAAGCTGCAAAAATAGGGGTATTGGGTTTAAACCCACATGCAGGAGAAAATGGTTTATTGGGAAATGAAGAAACAGAAACTATTTTGCCTGCAATCCAGAAAATGCAATCAAAAGGCATTAACGCTATAGGCCCATTGGCAGCTGATACAGCATTTTTACAAATTAAAAGTCTGCAATTGGATATCGTGCTGGCTATGTATCATGATCAAGGCTTACCTTTGTTTAAATACTGCAACCCTCAACAATCAGCCAATGTTACCTTGGGTATTCCTATTATTAGAACTTCAGTAGATCATGGCGTTGCTTTGGATAAAGCTGGAACCGGAGAAGCGGTGGTTGATAGTTTGCATTATGCGATTTCCGTAGCTGAAAACATGCACAAGCATCAAAACAGTGCAAATCAATAATAAAATTCGCAAAAGATTCGGTCAGAATTTTCTGGTTGATGAAAATATAATTAAAAAAATTCTCATTTCCATTGATCCCCAACAAACAGACCGTTTTGTTGAAATTGGTCCTGGTATGGGAGCATTAACGTTTCCCATGCTTAGTCACGTTAACTCTCTTGACGTTATCGAAATTGATAGGGATCTTACTGAACATTTGTCTGGCCATAAAAAAGCATCAAAAGTGAATATTCACTGCATGGATGCTTTGAAATTTGATTTTAAGACCCTTTACAAAAACGGTCGAAAACTAAGACTGATAGGAAACCTGCCTTACAATATCTCAACCCCTCTGATGTTTCATTTTCTTGACTACTCTAAAATTGTGGATGATTTACACATTATGTTGCAGAAAGAAGTTGCGGATCGAGTATGCGGTAAACCCAACACAAAAATATTTGGAAGGCTATCTGTAGCAATTCAAGCACGCTGCCAGATTGAAAAACTATTCGACATAAAACCCAATTCTTTTTACCCAAGACCAAAAGTCACCTCAACAATGATACGATTGATTCCCGATCGTAATCTAAACGATGACCTGGCTAATCGGCTGAACTGTGTGCTGCAATTGGCTTTTTCAAAAAGGCGTAAAAAAATCAGCAATGCACTCAAGACTTTATTTGAATTAAGAGACTTTGAGAAACTGAACATCGATCCTTTAAAAAGACCCGAGAATCTCACCGTGGATGATTACATCAATTTGTCCAAGAGCATTACCGATTAACATGGCAATTTTCGCGATAGGAGATATTCAAGGTTGTTTTTCAGAGTTCAGGGCTTTACTTGAGAAGCTCGATTTCCAGCCAAATTCTGACCAATTATGGCTAACCGGTGATCTTGTTAATAGAGGCCCTCAGTCTCTTGAAGTGTTGAAATATCTGCGTAATTTAGGCTCGTCTGTTGTTTCTGTGCTTGGAAATCACGATCTCCACTTAATTGCTCAAGTGATGAATAAAAACAATCCTAGATCTGTAGAGAAGGACTTACGACCCATTTTAGAATCAAAGGATAAAGTTGACCTCATAGAGTGGTTAAGACACCTACCTTTGTTGTTCTTTGATGACAATCATCAAACCGTATTGGTTCACGCAGGACTACATCCCGATTGGAATCTACTTGAATCTCAGCAATATGCCTGTGAAGTTGAAGAACTTTTGCAGGGGAACAGTGCTCAACAATTTCTGAAAGTGATGTATGGAGATATGCCCAACAAATGGAATAAAAACTTGATTGGTTATGACCGATATCGAATTATTATTAACTGCTTAACTCGTCTCAGATACGTAGGTTCTAATATTGAATTGAACTTTGTTGAAAAAAATCATCCTGGAGAGATCAAGAATTCGACATTAATTCCATGGTTTAAAATAAAAAATCGAATAAATCATGAATACCGAATCATTTTTGGTCATTGGTCAAATCTAAAGTTTTACTCAGGCAACAATATTATCTGTCTCGATGGTGGTTGTGTCTTTGGAGGAGCGCTTATTGCCATTGATATTGATCAACCGTCAACGCCCATAGCCGTTGGCGCTTCTACCAACTATTGCTCTATATCGAAATTGGAGCAGAAATATGTGGGTGAGACTGGTAATTGATCAACTCAAAATCTTCAAAACGATAATCAAAAATTGAGTTAGGCTTGGTTTTTATTTTTAATTTAGGCAGTGGATATGGCTTTCTTGAGAGTTGTTGTTGTGCCTGTTCAAGATGATTTAAGTACAAATGAACATCACCGCCAGTCCAAATAAATTCCCCAATTTTCAGGTCACATTGTTGGGCTATCATGCTTGTGAGCAAACTGTAGGAAGCGATATTGAATCCCAAACCTACAAAAGTATCGCAACTTCTTTGGTAGAGTTGGCAGGATAATTTACCTCCCGAGACGAAGAATTGAAAAAGAGCATGGCAGGGGGCCAAGGCCATTTTTTTGTTGGCTACATTTTCTTGAGGGGAAATGGTTTCATCAGGAAGATCGGCAACATTCCAAGCACTGACTATGATCCGTCTAGAATCTGGATTGTGCTTGATTTGATCAATAACTTTATCAATCTGGTCAATTTGTTCGCCATTGGTTGTTGGCCAGGAACGCCACTGATAACCATATATCGGTCCCAAATCACCGATTTCTGTTTCCCATTCATCCCAAATATGAACTCCTTCATTCTTTAGGTCGTTGTTGTTGGTAGATCCATTTAAGAACCACAACAATTCATGGACTACCCCTTTAAAGAATATTTTTTTTGTGGTTAAAATGGGAAAACCCTGACTCAGATCAAATCTCATTTGATGGCCAAAAAAACTTCGTGTTCCAGTGCCAGTTCTGTCTTCTTTTACTTCTCCATTGTCAAGAATATTCTGCAGTAAATCTAAGTATTGTTGCAATTAAATATCTCCAGGAAAAATTCTTTACACTAATTTTAATTATACTTTTTTGCGTCTAAAGGTCAGCCCTTTTCGCTCTGTAAAATATCCAACATCCGATCAATAACATTGGCAAGGAAAGCGCCTGTCCTAGGGTTAACCAATTCCAAGCAAGATAACCGATTTGAGCATCAGGCAATCTGAAAAACTCTATGCCTATTCTGAATATCCCATAGAAGATTAAAAAAACAGCTGAACTATAGCCGATTGCTCTTTGCTTAGTGGTAAAAAGCCAGAGAATTACAAACAACAATAATCCTTCAAAAAAGGCTTCGTAAAGCTGCGTAGGATGACGCACGACTCCTTGAAACAAGAAACCTAAGAAAAAGTCTGTTGGCTTCCCCCACAATTCGCCATTGACAAAATTTCCAATTCTTCCCAATCCCAAGCCTATTGGAACTAATGGTGCAATAAAATCGATAATGGTGATGAATTGTTGCTGAATTTTTCTGGCAAAGAGTAACATAGCCAACAACACGCCAATTAAACCGCCATGAAATGACATGCCGCCATTCCACAATTGAGGCAAACTTAAGGTCCAGCCAAGTGGATCACTGAGCAGGGTAGAAAAATCATAAAAGATCATGTAGCCAAGTCTACCGCCAGCAATAACGCCGATTGCAGCATAAAAAATTAAATCATCTATTTGTTTTTGATTTATTGGTGAACCCAGCTTTTTAACCCTGCTTTTAGCTAAAAAGTAAGCAGCTACGAACCCCATCAAATACATCAAGCCATACCAAGCGACTGCCAAAGAACCAATTCTTATGGCTATTGGATCAATCTCTGGGTAAATAAACATACAAAAATTACAGGATGGTTACCAAGGCAGTATCATTTCATCAAAATTGGTCGGCTTACCTCTAGTTTTCTTCATGGTTTCTAAAGAAATACTGTCAATAACTTTGACCAATCCTGCTACACTTTCTTCTGGGCTCACCTTATTGTTGCCTCTGTATCCGGATTCATCCAACAACTTTGTGTCAACCATTCCAGGTGAAATTAATGCAGCAATAACCCCTTTTGACTTTAAACTTGCATTCAAGGCTAAAACACCCATATTGAGAGCGGATTTACTCATTCTATAGAAGTAAAAACGTTCGGAATTACCCATGATTGCCATCGATCCCAATCCACTGGTCATTGAAACAATCTTCTTCTGATTACTGATGGCCACATTTTCTGCAAATATTTCTGCAACTTTTAAGGGTCCGAATGTGTTGACTGCCATAACTTTTTGAAAAAGTTCATAATCAAGCTCACCGAAAGATTGCTTGGTCAAGTTGCCTAAAATCCCAGCATTATTTATCAAGATATCTATGGGTTTATTTTTGTATTTTTGAGCTAAATGAGTGATCTCTCCAAGATCAGTAACGTCCATCTCTTCAATAAAAATATTGGAGAAATTCTTGCTCAGTGTTTTTAGATCCTCGGCTTGATTCGGATTTCTACATGTAGCAATAACATTCCATCCGTCTTTGGCATAATGTTTAACGAAAGCAAAACCAATGCCTCGATTTGATCCTGTAATCAATACAGTGGGTTTTTCTGGATCGAAGGATTCAAGACCATTCGACACTCGTGAATCATTTGCATACGTTACTCCCAGAAGAAAGAAAGAGATTGCAATAATTATTGCAACGTATGACCGAAAATTAGTGTAACTCATAATTAGCTCCTTTGAATTCTTTCTCTATTCTAAATAATCTACTGGGAATAAATACATTACTTTCTTGTTCACAAATAGATAACGTCATACAATTCTATTAGAATTTTTTTTGGAGAAAGAAGGAATGAAATTTTTATTAAATACTTTTACCGCTTTAGCCCTAGTAATGTTTCTACATCCTGAACTGGGATTTACCAGTGGTCATCACGATAGCGAATCAGCACAAGCTAGTGGAACTGGACACTGTGCCTATATTTCAGATGGTCCTTTTTCAGAACCATATAATGCCTGCAGGACCAATATGTCTGAGCAAGCCTGTATCGCTCTTGAAGAGGAAGGCGATGGCATGATGTCCGTTATTTCGCCGGTATATGGTGAAGGAGATTGCTCAAGAGAAGCAACTATAGGTTCTTGTGATCGAGGGGGCTGGGAAGAAGTCTATTACGATGACAATGATCCTGCGATGGCAGAATTTGGCTGTGGATTTGCAGGCGATTGGCTGGAACCACAATAGAGACTAATCAGTCTAAATCTTGAATCCATTTCTAATGGATAATCGAAATCTATTAGTGAAACATATGCTTTCTTTAAAAAAAGCAGCTGGTGACCACTATGGAGATTGCAATCAAGAACTTATTTATCAATTCAGTTTCTAACGACAGAATGGAAACTACTGAAGCTGAAAATCGAAAGAACCTTCTTGCTGAAGTGGCTACTGGCGACTCGAAAGCTTTTGAAGAATTGACTAAAAAATATGGCAATCTAATTTGGTCCATTGCGAGACGTTATTTATCCAATCAAGCTGAAGCTGAAGATGCTGTACAGGAAATTTTCCTTGCGCTTTGGCAATCTGCCAGTCGTTTTGATGCCAGCAAAGGATCAGAAATCACTTTTATTGCGACCATAGCGAGACGCAGACTGATTGATGGTTTGAGAAAAAACAACAAACATAAAATACTGCAATCCATTGATGATGCAATCAGTAATGATGTGTTTAAACAAAAATCAAACTTAGAAAAAAATGCAGAACTCTCTCTGGCAATTGGAATTTTAGAAACACTGGAAAAAAAAGACCAGGAGTTACTCTCACTGTCCATTTATCAAGGTTATTCACATGTGGAAATAGCAAAATTACTCAATCTACCCTTGGGCACGGTTAAAACCAAGATTCGAAGGAACTTGATGAAGATAAGAGAAAAAATTAAGGGTGGAAAAATGACTGTAAGAGATTTTTACCATGGTTAAAGAAGATAAAGAAAAGCAAATCTTGATGGGACTTTTGGCACTCTCTGCGGTTGAGAATTTGTCGACTGAAGACGAACAACAATTATCTCAACTATTAGCAAAGCATCCAGAGTTTTCAAAAGATGAGTTTGCAAAAACCACTACTCTGTCACAAATAGGTTTTTATCTAACAGACCATACAGCTCATGAAAAATTACCGAGTGAATTGAGAGATAAAATCCTGGCAACTTATGAAAATGCAAAATCAAGTGAGAAAAATAATCCACTACTTTCTATTTTGCCTCGATTGCTCAAAGCTTTCACAAGACCAAGCTACGCTTGGGGTATAACAGCCATGCTATTGATTGGTTTGTCGTATTCTATGATTACCTTTAAAACATATGAAAATAATTACCGCTATCTTCCCTTAAAAAAAATGGTCCTACAAAACACTGCTGATGATCTCATGCATTACCCTTGGTATGGAAAAACCCCAGATTTTGAAAACATTAAAGGTGATATGATTTGGAGTAATCAGAAACAAAAAGGATTTATCAAGATTACCGGGATGCCTATGAACGATCCGTCTCAAAATCAATACCAAATTTGGATAGTGGATCCCATTAAATACCAAAATCCAGTTGATGGAGGCGTTTTTGATATAACAAAGTCGGATCGAGAAATAATAATGCCTATTAATCCAAAGCTCCCGATCTCCAATGCCAGAGCCTTTGCGATCACTTTGGAACAACCAGGTGGTGTGGTGGTTTCATCCCAACCGCTTTTATTGACTGCTCCAAAAGAACGGCCAAAACAAACTATTTAATACTCTGCGCTCAAGAATTTGAGACAAATCCCTATTGGATTCGGAAATATTATTTCTTATCTGATATACAATATAAAATCATGTTGATCATTCGAGCCAGTGAAAATCATTTGGATGAACTAGCGCGTCTATTCAATCTATATAGAATCTTCTACGAAGAAAAAAACAATTACCAAAAAGCCTATGATTTCATTTGTGCTCGCATGGAAAAAGAGGAGTCAGTAATCTATGTTGCGAGCAATGAAAATGATCAATTAAGTGGTTTTGTTCAACTCTATCCCTCCTTTTGTTCTGTAGCACTTATCCCTATAATGATTCTTTACGATCTTTATGTTGACGAAAATCACCGGGGCAAGGGAATTGGCAGAGCGCTGATGAATCAAGCATCAAAACATGCGAAGGATAATAGTTTTAAACGTTTGGAACTCTCTACTGCCATCACCAATGTGATCGGCCAATCTTTATATGAATCATTGAATTATGAGCGTGATGAAGACTTCTACCACTACGCCTTGGAATTAGAAGATTAACCCGTAAATTCAGCCACACCTCCAAAACTTCTCTTTGGAACCTTGAAACCGGTATCAATGGAGCCAACTACTTCTCCACTGTCGAGTTTTACTTTTAGCATTACCCCAGAAAAAATATTTGCAGTAAACACATGTTCGCCATCGGAAGCTGGTGTAATTTGGGCAATGCCCCAGCCATGTTCACTTAAATTAATAGTGCTTATAACATTCCCTTGATAATCAAGAACTTCAAAATAATCACCTCTTGTGTGTAATAATCTACCGTCAGGTAAATAATTAACTGCAATAGCCACTACCTTGTCAGTCAAATCGCCTGGAAGAACGACCAAATCATCCATCTGTTTATTGCTCACAATGTCGTAACACATTACCTTCTTACCAATTTCAGTAGTGTATGTAATAAATCCTTCACTTGGATGCATGGTGCTATGGGTCACACCCTTAAAACGATGAAACTCAGGTGAGTTGGCAACCTCAAACACCTGAACAGGTTCAAATTCCTGATTGTATTTATAAATATTGCCATAACCTAGAAGATCCAACCCTGGCAGTCGTCTCAAATAACTCCCTGGATACGGAGTATTGCCAACTAATCCTTCACCGAAATAAATATTCCCCTGACTATCAAAAGTAGCGTTCGAAAAGGCTCGATCTGCAAAATGGTGGTTGGGCAACTGGATCCCGTCGGATCCAACTCTAATGACAACATGGTTGTGCATGTCAAAGCCCCATAAAATTCCATTTGGATCGAAAGTTAGCCCGATAACTAAATGATCGGTTCCTTGGGTCCAAAGAACGCCTTTTTGATTGAGTTCTTTATCATACTGCA
>CAZWGB010000047.1:0-10026 GCA_964633465.1 uncultured Woeseiaceae bacterium
TGCAGGGTTCAGGTTCAATGGAAATAGATGATAGAACACTGGAGGTCAAAGCGGGAGATGTTGTCCTGATTGAAGACGGAGAATTTCATCGGGTGCACAACAGTGGCCATGAAATTCTAGAGTTTGTTTGTGTTTTTGATGGGAAAAGAGAACATTAGTCCATAGTGCCAAACCATACCCCTGATCAAATCAGTGAACTTGCCTGTTTTAAGGCTTACGATGTTCGTGGCAAAATTCCTACACAGCTGAATGAATCCATTGCATTCCTAATAGGTCTTGCAGTTGTTGAGTATCTCAAAGCTTCTGCCATCGTGATTGGCTATGATGTCAGACATTCTTCTCCAGGACTTGTTGAGTCCCTGTCTCGTGGTATCAGTCAAGCAGGAGCTGAGGTTATAAATATTGGTTTATGTGGAACCGAAGAAATTTATTTCGCGACCAATTTTTTAGACACTGATGGCGGTATTATGGTGACGGCGAGTCACAACCCTTCAGATTACAATGGGATGAAAATAGTAGGGTCTGGGGCGAGACCTATCAGCATGGATTCTGGGTTGCAAGAGATCAAGGGTTTGGCGGAGCAATTGAGTTCCAATATATCTGGTAACAGCTCCCCTGCTGCACACAAAAATATCAGGCCTGACTACATCAAGAAAATACTCAGTTTTGTCGAAGTTGAACACTTACGACCCCTGACAGTTCTGGTTAATGCAGGCAATGGCTGTGCCGGTCCTGCAGTTGATGCAATTGAGGAATTATTGCCGTTTGAATTTGTTAAGCTGAACCATGAACCAGATGGAACTTTTCCAAACGGAATTCCGAATCCATTGCTCAAAGTGAATCAAACCGTAACATCAGATGCGGTAGTGGAAGCCGGTGCTGATCTTGGCATTGCTTGGGATGGTGATTTTGATCGATGTTTCTTCTTTGATGAAAACGGTCAGTTCATTGATAACTATTACCTTATCGGTATGATTTCTCAGGTATTGCTGGAACAGGATAAAGGGTCAAATATTATCCACGATCCTAGATTGATTTGGAACACCAGAGAAGAGATTCAGAATTATGGAGGCCATCCTATCCAGTCAAAAGCGGGTCATTCATTCATCAAAGAAAAGATGAGGGAACACACTGCAATTTACGGCGGTGAAATGTCTGGCCATCACTATTTTAAGGATTTTTATTTTAGTGACAGTGGCATGATTCCTTGGCTCTTGGTTACTGAAATCATGTCTAAAACCAACCAACCCCTCTCAGAATTGGTGTTAAAAAGAATGCAACAATACCCGATCAGTGGGGAGATCAACATCAAGGTGCATCAACCTGAACAGTTATTGGAGGAGATCAAAAATCACTATCAGACTCAGTCGGTATCAATCGATGATATTGACGGTTATAGTTTCGATTTTGACAGTTGGCGATTCAACCTTAGAATGTCGAACACCGAGCCGCTGGTTCGGTTGAATGTTGAGGCTAAAGCAGACGAAACGTTGCTGAATAGAAAAACAGATGAAATCCTCGATTTAATAGAGACATTGCAGGGGTAAGGTCAAAGTTATTTCTTAATCTTCTTTTTTCCCTGTGTTTTGATAATCCTTGATAGCAGAAAAACTGTCTAAAAATTTCTCTTGTAAGCGTTGCATGCCATCAATCCAGCGATCACGATCCGAAGCTTTTCGTTGCATGTATTCAAGGACTTCTTCATGTGGAGTAACTAAGAACCTTTCATTTCTAATGGCATCCAGAACATCTTCAGCAGCAACTTCAGGTTCAATCATGCCGTCAACCCCTGCAACCCCTGGACCCATGGCTACCATTGGCGTATTAACCGCTTGAGGGCACAAGCATGAGACCCCAATCCCTCTTGCCCCGTAGGTAATTTTGATCCATTCCGCAAAACTTACAGCCGCAGCTTTGCTGACGGCATACCCAGAGGCTCCAAGTTGGGTTAACAGGCCTGCAGCTGAGGCTGTATTAACCAAGTAACCACCTCCTTGTTCGAGCATTTGAGGAATCACATGTTTGGCAGCAAAAATGTGTGACATGACATTTATTTCCCAAATGTTTTGCCAATCCGGAGTCTCCATTTCAATGAATCCTGGAACTCCAGCAATACCGGCATTGGAACAAAATATATCTATTCCACCGGCGTAGTCATTTGCTTCCTCGATCACTCTTTGGATGTCCGCTTCTCGGGCTACATTTGCAGTAATCGCTCTGCCATCAATTTCTTCTGCTACTTGTCCAACGTCCTCAGCATTGATATCGACTGCAACCAGTGAACCCGCACCAGCTTTATTAAATGCATGAACGAGGGCTTTCCCAATCCCGCTTGCTGCTCCGGTTACCACGACTCTTTTATCGGTAATTTCCATAATAATTTTTCAGTTTACAGCTAATTTCTCTATTATTTAATTGAGATTATAAGTTTGTTGCAGGGTGATTTGGATTATTTTTCATGGCCGAGACAAAAAAAACAGTTCGATGGATCATTCATGGAAGAGTGCAGGGCGTATTTTTTAGAGATACCGCCAGGCAAGTCGCAAGAAGACTCAACATCAAAGGGTCTGCTGTCAATCTTTCGGATGGAACCGTTGAAGTCATAGCAGAAGGTGCTGCAAATGCAGTAAAACAATTTCAATCTTGGTTGGTGATAGGTCCCGATATGGCCAAAGTTACAAAAGTCGAGACGGTTGATCTTGAACACCACACAGAGCTTAAGGATTTCAAAATCGGTTAAGTTTCTATCGTCTTTAGTCCTGCGACCTTAGGCACTGCCATGGTTACAAGCATGGTGCCCAATCCAATGATGAAGAGTGATAAAAAAGGTTCGAAAGGCCAAAATGGCAGCCACAGTACTAGATTTGCAGACCACTCCGGCGTGGTCAAAAAACCAGTAACACGCTCTTGCCAATAGAGCCCGTAAGCAGACCAAACAAGACCCAAGACGATAATCGCACTGCCCAATGCCCTGAGTGCGAGCGGCGTGCTAGCCTCAGTCGCATTTCTATCCATCGCCTGCCGACGTTGCTTGCCCCAGGCTGCAATTCTCACTGCGAACGCGAGAAAACCGCACCAGTAGTATACATAGTCAAGCGGTACCGGATTCTGATAATAGGAGAGACTCCACCAATAGGTGCTAAAGGGATAGGCCCAGAGGAAATAGATCCCACTCTTGTGCAGCAACTTCCATTGTTTCGCGCTCAAGTGTTTACGGCCAAAGTGGAAAGATGTCACCACCATGGCGGGAAGAAAGATATAGCCGATGCTCCCTTCCAGCTCATCACGAAACAGATAGACATTTTCAAAGTAATAGTCGCGGAAAAAGTAGGACATTATAAAAATGAACAAGCCTTGCCACGACATTGCAACTGCAAAACACATCCCGATGTATTTTCGGTTGCGTAACCACCACTTTGAGAACGATCCAGGAAACAGTATTTGCATCGAAGATGCGGCCACTACCAAAAATAGGAATGGCACCGCCAAGCGAACGGAAAAACCAATCATCGATGATACACCAGACGCGGTAGACATGTCGGCTCCCATCATGGTGACAACTATGGTTATGAACATGGGAATAGCAATCAGCCAGAACAATCTCCACTTGTTGATGGCTTTGTGTGCAAGTAACGCTTTCAGGTCAAGGCTCATGTATTTCAATCATTGATTCGCAAAGAGAACTCCAACGCTCTGCCTCATCGTATACGATGACTGCATTTCATGGTAGTATTTTTTGGCATGTTAAATTCCTTGAAAACAAAGATCCGTAAAACGCTCAAAGTCGCTGTTGCCTTTATACCTTGGCTGATTTCTATCTACTTGCTTTACTGGTTTGAATACAGCGAAATTTGGACGAGCGAGACTGCACATCGTGGAAAGATGTCGGTGGCGATTTTAGCTGTTGGAATGGGATTGTCATTCCTTGTCCAGTCACGTTTAGCCAGGCAACAGAAGAAATAATTAAGTAACCAATGAGCCTCTTAATAAAATTAATCTTTCTATTACCGGATGCCTTGCTGCGACTGTTAGTAGGAGAAGCCAAGACCGCAGGAGAAAGGACCATGTCTCCGGGCATTCAATTCATTCTTTCACTCTTGGGGAAGAACAGCATTAGGAGAGACATAACATCCATTAATCCAGAAGCTATCAGAAATTTTTATGACAAGATGGCAGGCGTAATGGAAAAAAAACCGCCATCAACTGCAACCGAAGACCATACGATCGATGTTGATGAAGGCACAATACCAATCAGGGAATACACACCTGGAAAACTCGATGACAGTGGTGCAGCTTTGGTTTATCTGCATGGTGGTGGATGGAGTATTGGCAGCATCAAAACTCACAATGTTTTGTGCAAGCATCTTGCAAATCTGCTTGGTTGGAAGGTGTTCTCAGTGGGCTATCGGCTGGCGCCCGAACACAAATACCCTGTCCCCCTTGAAGATTGCGACCGAGCTTTCGAATGGCTCTGGGAAAACGCAGAATCATTCAATATCAACCGTGAAAAAATTTCAATTGGCGGCGACAGTGCTGGTGGCAATCTGTCCACAAGCGTTTGCATCAAACGCAAGGAAGAGGGCAGATTACTGCCGCAAAGACAATTGTTGATTTATCCCGGAGTTGATCGTGACAGCGGTTATCAATCGATGCAAGATTTTGCCGAAGGATTTTTTCTTAATGAACATCTAATGAATTGGTTTACTAAAAACTACATCCGCAGCACAGTCGATGCGGATGATTTTTACGTATCCCCCATTCGTTATCAGAACCCTCTTGGATTGCCGCCGGCTGTGGTGATCACCGCTGGCTTTGATCCTCTCCGTGATATGGGCATTGCATACGCCAAACATTTGAGGGATTCAGGGGTGACGGTCACAGAACGAGAATATCAAAGTATGATTCACGGTTTTGCCAATTTTACCATCGACCGATTGGCTTACAGTGCGGTGGTTGAATTTACTTCTGATCTTAAAAACATCGTCTAAAGCTTTGATTTTTTATGTAAACTATTCCAATCAACTAATGGATAGTTTTTGTGGTTAGAACTCGCTTTGCTCCCAGTCCTACTGGTTATCTTCACATTGGCGGTGTCAGAACTGCTCTGTTTTGTTGGCTGTATGCCAAGAACCAAAAAGGACAATTTCTCCTCAGAATAGAAGACACGGATCAGGAGAGATCAACACAAGAATCCATCTCTGCCATCCTCCAGGGAATGGAATGGCTATCTCTCAATTGCGATGAAGAGCCGGTGTATCAATCGCAACGCATGGATCTTTATCAAAAGAAGGCAGATCAGTTGATCGAATCCGACCATGCATACAAGTGCTACTGCACCCAAGAAGAACTCGATGCAATGAGAAAAGGGCAGGTTGAGAGAGGTGAAAACCCAAGATACGATGGCAGATGCCGAGGCGTAAAAGAGCCAAAGAGCAATCAGTTTGTGGTTCGATTTAAAAGCCCTGAGACAGGGGAAGTCACCATAAACGACCATCTTTTTGGCAATGTTTTGGTGCAAAACGAGGAATTGGATGATTTTATTTTACTCCGCTCCAACGGCACTCCAACCTATCACTTTGCAGTGGTAATCGACGATAACGACACCAACATCAGCCATGTAATTCGTGGCGATGACCACCTGAAGAACACAGCAAAACACATTCACTTGTTTAATGCCCTAGGTTACCCATTGCCGAAATTTGTTCACCTGCCAATGATTTTAGGGCCAGACGGCTCCCGATTGTCAAAGCGACATGGGGCCATGGACATTCTTGAGTACAAGCAGCAAGGTTTCCTTGCCGAAGCCATGTTGAACTATTTGGTGCGTTTGGGATGGTCGAGTGGCGATCAGGAAATTTTCACCATTGACGAGCTAATTGAGAAATTTGATTTAACCAATCTTAATAAATCAAGTGCGAGATTTGATCTGGAAAAGCTGCAGTGGGTGAATCAACAACACATATCTAAGCTGAGCAACACAAAGCTTGCTGAGTTGCTGATGCAACGTGCTTCGGAGCACAATATACAGCTTCCAAGCCAGGAGAAAATGCAGTTGTTTTCTGAGGCGTATAAAAGTAGAGCTGTTAGCCTCAAGGACCTTTTATTCTATGCCGATAGGCTGTTTTCGGATGATTTTATTGTCGATGCAGATGCAGCAAAAAAACACCTCAAATCTTCCATAGAAGAACCCTTAAAAGATCTGGCTTCTGTTTTTGAAGTAACAACTTGGGATTCGTCTTCAATCCACGAAGCGATTGATGACATCTGTAAAAAACACAATATTGGGTTCGGCAAGATTGGTCAGCCGCTTAGGGTTGCGGTAACAGGCATCACAATTTCACCGCCTATTGATATCACCCTTACTCTGGTAGAAAAAGAGCTTGTTATTCAGAGACTCAAATCAGCAATAGAATACATAGAAAATAGATGATTGGTTCATCTTGATGTAAAAGAGATAAATTTTATTATGTATAATTGTCTCGAATGTTTGGGGCTATAGCTCAGCTGGGAG
Organism: uncultured Woeseiaceae bacterium; assembly: GCA_964633465.1. Lineage (GTDB taxonomy): Bacteria > Pseudomonadota > Gammaproteobacteria > Steroidobacterales > UBA11654 > DTSX01. Next base: position 6,512 of record CAZWGB010000047.1, read on the forward strand.
AGCGCTTGCATGGCATGCAAGAGGTCGGCGGTTCGATCCCGCCTAGCTCCACCACGGAATCCCAGCAATAACTGCCTGTCCTGGCGAACTACCTTTTTTGTACCTGATTTTGTACCAAAACAAGGTTCAAAAATTCACCTCTATAAAACCATTTGAGAGTATCGAGAAAAGGGATTGGGGAGATGTTTATTAGAAGTGAGGAGAAGCAACGTTTGCTAAAGCATGAATATTTTCAAACTAATGTGCCTTGGAAGCCCTATAAAATTACATAAATATCTAAACTGCTGGTACACCAGTGGTACACCATAAGTAGTTGATTTGCCAAGCTTTATGCTAAAAACTGAGTGCTGGTGTACCACGAGCTCAAAAGTGCTGGTACACCATTAATGCTATAAATATCAAAAGGATAGCTCAGGGTGTACCGGTGTACCACTACTTTATAGACATTAGACTTTTAAAGAATAAATAATTAAATAATAAAGTATATATATAATAGGAAAAGTACTGGTACACTCGGTTTACGACCCACGGTTCACGGCTCAAAGCTATTGATATCAAGGCTTTGCGGTGTACCGCTAGTTGCAAAAAGTGCTGGTACACACGTGGTACACGCGGTACACCTAGATCAACATCATTGACTGCCAGCATAGGTTCATCTGATTAAGAAAACAGCTCGCATCAGGTGCTTCTGGGCTTTTACTAATTCTCGTTTGCTGGCTCCGTCAAATATCATCAATTGTAATGTATGACCGGTCCCTATATAGATTCTTGCCGCCGCCATAGTATTAAAATCCTTGGGTAACGTTTTTTCTCTTTTAGCTCTTGCGAGCACATTACGCACTCTTCTGTGAAGTTCTTCTTGTAAATGTTGATAGTTTCGCCATACGTTTTCACGAATGCCCACACTCCAATCCAGCCACACCTTAATCAAATCAGGGTCATCATAGCCAGCCTTAAGAAAAGCTGCAGCTAAATCAGCCAGAGCACCTTGCGCTGAATCTTGATCAAGGTTTACAGAAAAAAGCTCAAGGAGATAGTCTTCTACTTGTTGTGTTGCTGACGTAACCAGGTCTTTACGTCGTTTAAAATAAAAATGAACTGTTGACACCGAAACGCCTGCTAATTTGGCAACATGTGAATGCGTTACTCTTGAAATCCCATATTGGGCAGTTGCTTGAACGATGAATTTTTCTAACTGTTCTTTTCGGTCTCTTGGATGAAGTCTCTGATTTCTCTTTTTATTCATATCCAACCTTATTTTATCACTAGTTCATGATATAAGTTGATTTTAGACTTTGATAATTATCAACGGCTTCTGGACCTAACTCGCGTCCTATTCCGCTTCCCTTGACACCACCAAATGGCGCTCCGATAGAAGGCACATAACCATTAATTCCAACGGTACCACAATTAACTTGATTAGCTACCTTTAAGGCGTGCTCACTGTCAGCGCTCCATACGGATCCCCCAAGACCAAATTCAGAATCATTCGCCAATGAAATTGCTTCATCCTCGCCCTCATAGGGAATAATGGAAAGTACAGGACCAAATATCTCTTCTCTGGAAATAACAGCATCATTGGCAACATCCGTGAACACTGTTGGCTCAACAAACCAACCTTGCGGAGCATTTTTGGGACGCCCACCGCCTGCTATAAGCTTGGCTTCCGTTTTTCCTGTGACAATATAAGCCTCAACGCGTTCACGATGAGGCTTTGAAGCCATTGGACCCATTTGAGTTTCCGGATCCATAGCATCGCCAATAACCATTGTAGATGCTAGTTCAGCAACGGCTTCAGAGATTTGTTTATATTGATTCTTTGGTGCCAATATTCGTGTTCCATTGAAACAGGTTTGTCCATTATTGAGTAGACAGGCCATTGGAACGCCCTCAATGAACGTATCAATATCAGCATCTTCAAGTACAATAGCAGCTGATTTTCCACCCAGCTCTAAAGTCACAGGCCTTAACAGACCACCACAAGTCTCTGCAATTAATCGACCAGCCGCCGATGATCCTGTAAAGGCAACCTTGTCAACGCCTGGGTGAGACACGAGATAGGCGCCAACATCACGATCAGCCGCTACCCAATTGAGGACACCTGCCGGAACACCGGCCTCAAGGGCGGCTTCAGCCAGAATATAACTATCTAAAACTGTTCCTGGAGAGGGTTTGATAACAAGAGTGCACCCAGCAGCCATCGCCGGAGCGATTTTACTTATGGCCAGTGTAACGGGGAAATTCCACGGGACAATTGCAGCCACTACACCGAACGGAACTTTTTTGACCTGTGTTTCCTTACCCATTTGTGAAGGGCGTATATCCAAGGCAGTTTCAATATTTTTTGCCTCTTCAGTATAATACTGTAATAAGCCAGCAGAATATTGAGCTTCGAATGCGGTACTCAGTCCAATTGGCATCCCGTTTTGTGTACTGACCGTCTGAGCTAACTCATCACCGCGTTTCACAAGAGCAGCGAGAAAACGTTCCATAATCTCAGCACGGTCACTAGGACCACTATTCGCCCATTCACCGTACTCAAAGGCAGCGCGTGCAGCCGAAACGGCGGCATCTATATCTGTATTAGCCCCTTCGGGTGCCGTTGCTACGAGCTCGCCCGTTGAAGCATTCACAACTTTAAACGTTTGAGTGGATGATGGAGATACCCATTCATTTCCAATAAAAAACTTGTCCCTACTTTGCATTTGTTTCCACCTTTTTCTTTGTTTGTTATCTAAATCTTAATTATGAAAAATTCTCTTGTTAGTTTTATGCACAATCATGGTGAGCAATTAAATTTACATTCGAACAATGGCTTTAATTGTTTTGCCATTTTCTGAATCCTCGATCGCTTGATTAATATGTTCAAAATCGTAGAACTTAATTAAACGGTCAAAAGGAAACTGACCTTCTTCGAAATAATTAATGAGCTTGGGGATCATTGTGTCTGGATACGCCGAGCCCTCAACAATTCCAATCAACTTCCTCCCCCCAGAAAAGAAATGAAATTCGTTAAGCTTGACCTCAAAATCGGGTGGGCAAGCACCAAGAATTCCGCAAGTTCCACGTGGGGCCAAGCATAAAACAGCGTCACGAATTACATCTGGCAATCCCGTAGTATCTAGAGCGGCTGCTACTCCATGAGTGGTGAGTTCAATTATTTTTTCTACTAAGTCAGTCGTTTTGTTTGGATTGAAAGTATGTGTTGCTCCAAGTTCGCGAGCCATCTCTAGACGATCATCATTCAGATCAATGGCGATAATTGTGGAGGCTCCTTGTATTTGGGCAGCCATTACCGACGACAACCCAACGGACCCAGTACCATAAACTAAAAAAGAGGACCCTTTTTTTACTGAAAGAGAATTTATAACGGCTCCGGCACCAGTTAGGATGCCGCAACCAAGAGGACCAAGTAAACTCAGGTCAACTGTTTTAGGCACTTTGACTGTATTTAATTCATGACAAATAGAAAAAGTTGCAAATGATGATTGCCCGAAAAAGTTGCCATGTACCGG
>CAZWGB010000048.1:0-9887 GCA_964633465.1 uncultured Woeseiaceae bacterium
TACCAATTCCCCAACTGATGGTTTTCTGTTTAACCAGATACCGATCAAAAAATTGCTGAATTTACCTGAATTAGCCACTAAACAAGCAGCAATGGATTTTGTAAATATAAACATAGAGCTCCCAGTTGATAACACAACAACTTTTTTTTCCAATCTAAAGGGACAGATCAAGCACAAATACAACATGGCACTGGTTGAGCTTGAGAATATGGATTATTCCACTACCGATAGCAGTCTGAAGATCAACAATGTAAGTGGCTTGATTGAAATAGCAAGAGATCGATTCAAAGCAAATTCCTTGAGCGGGCAGTTCCTTGGTCGACCAATTTCTATTCAAATTGATCCATACAACAAAGACGGTTACACACAATTGCTTCTGCTCAGAAGCGAATCAGAATCAATCAAGTTAATTAATGTATTGGACTTGCCATTAGCCGAATTATTTGCAGGTACTGTGAACTGGGAAGCAGAAGTTTATTTGTCAGAAAGACCTGAAGAAATCCCTATAAAAATCATATGGAACGTTGACCTTGACAAGGCGATTGGCAAGTTTAAAGAAACAGTTAATAACTTTATGGGAAACAGTACAAAGGTAAAATTTGATATTACATTAGATGATTCTCAGACAATGAATATAAAAGGGCTATTGGGTGAAGAATTATATTCTTCTTTTTTACTCAGCAAACAAAACGGTCAATGGAAATTGAGTAAGGGAGTAATTCAGCATAGTTTAGAAGAAATCTTATTGCCAAAATCCGAAACCCTACAGTTTTCCTTGGAAACCAAGTATGGTCCTTTGAAAATGAATATTATTTCTAAACAAGACGGTTTTGTCATAAATAATATTGAAATCAAAAAAGACAGCTTTTTAGCAACTGGTGCAGTTGAATTGATCAAGCAAACAGAGCAAGTTGATACTTATTCTACAATCATCGATGCTCAACTAAGAAGTCAAAATACAAAGGCTTTGATGGAAGAATTTGGATTTCAAGGGGTCTTGTCCAGTAAAAACTTAACGATTGATGTAGATTTATTCTGGCCTTATATCCCATCTTCTGATGGGGTTATGAATGCTGATGGTACTCTGAAGATGAATATTAAAGATGGTCAAATTACTGCAATAGATCCAATTGCGGGAAAAGTTTTAGGATTGCTAAGTATTTCAGAATTACCAAGGAGATTGGTGCTTGATTTTAGTGACATTTTTAAAAAAGGGCTTAGTTTCAATCGATTAAGTGCAGAATTCCAATTCAAAAATGGTATTGCTTATACCTGCAATTTTGTTTTGGATGGGCCATCCATAGATATCTTGCTTGTGGGTGCCGCAGATATGATTGGAAAAACCTATAATCAATTGGCCATCGTTAGACCTCTATTGTCCGATGCTTTGCCAATGAGTGGGGCAGTGTTTGGGGGTCCAGGGGTGGCAGCAGCTGTATATTTGTTTACAAAACTACTGCGTAAGCCTTTGAAGAATATCGGGGTTTCTTACTATTCAATTGGTGGCACTTGGGATAACCCAAAAATTGAGAAAATACCACCCCAAGAAATTGATATGACGTTTTTCGATGATTGTGAAGATTACCTTGCTGAGTCACTTGAGAGTCAAGATGATCTTAATAATTCACCAGAAATAAACTAACATTGGTTATATGAAAGTATCAGCTATTCAGATGAATTCATCGGATTCTGTATCCGACAATCTTGACCTTCTAGATTCCTTGTTTGCGGAGGCGAGTCAGCAGGATAGCAACCTTGTTTTGCTACCGGAGAATTTTGCATTCATGGGACACCCAAAACAATTGGTTGAAGAAGTGATGGAAGACTTCAATGACGGGCCCATTCAATCCTTTGTTGTTGACAAAGCCAAAGAGTATGGAGTATGGATTGTTGCAGGTTCCATTCCGATCAAGAACCACGACCAGAGCAAGAGTCTTGCACGTTGTTTGATTGTTGATGCAAGCGGAAACTTAGTGAGCTATTACGACAAAATTCATTTATTTGATGTGACTGTCAATGATAAGACCTACAGCGAATCAAGCTATATAGAACCCGGGAACACGCCCGTAAGTGTGCAAACTCCTTGGTTCAAACTTGGACTTTCTATCTGTTACGATGTACGTTTTCCTGAGCTATACCGCTCAAAAGCTTACCAAGACAATGATCTTATAGTTGTACCTGCAGCTTTCACTGCAGAGACCGGGCAGGCACATTGGCAGACTTTGCTGACTTCCAGAGCAATAGAAAATCTTTGTTATGTTTTGGCTTCAGCCCAGTGGGGCGAACACTACGGACAACGGACAACTTATGGTCATTCAATGATTATCGATCCATGGGGCGAGGTTAAAGATCTTTTGCCAACGGGCAACGGTGTGGTTTCAAGTGAAATTAATCTCGAGCTGATTGCTGAAACACGAGAAAAATTTCCTGCACTTTCTCATCGAAAAATCAAAATAAATGGCTGAAAATAAAAAAATTTATAATTCTGATTCTGCTCTCAGGGAAGCAAAGTCAGTTTTTCTGGATCCTTTTAATCTGGATGATAAAGATTTAAGTTTCATGCTTGCAACTTTACTCGCAAGTGGTGGCGAGATGGGAGACATTTATTTTCAGGCAATTTCCCATGAATCATGGACATTGGAAGATTCTGAAGTAAAAAATTCTGTTCATTCCAATAGGCAAGGGATTGGTTTTAGATCAATCATGGGTGAAAAGTCAGGACTTGCTTACAGTGAAGTTTTTGAAAAAGAGTCGCTTCTACAGGCAGCCAAAGCTGCAGGTACTATTGCAACTGATCGAAAACAAATGACCTATAGAATTAATCCAAAATCGAGTCAACAGAGTTTATATCCCTTATTAAACCCAATCAATTCATTGACTGATGAATGTAAAGTAAAACTATTAAGATCAATAGATGCTTCTGCGAGAGCGAAAGATCATCGAGTCAAAGAAGTGGTCGCTACGCTTACAGGAAATTACCAAGTTGTTCTCGTTATGAACCATGAAGGTCAATTGAAAGCAGACATTAGACCGCTCGTTAGGCTTGGTATAAATGTTATTGTGGAAGAAAAAGGGCGTCGAGAAAGAGGCTCGAGTGGTGGCGGAGGACGGATTGGTTACGAGGTTTTTGATCAGGAAATGCTCAAGCATTATGCAGAAGAGGCTGTTGATCAAGCACTTATTAACTTAGAAGCAGTTGATGCCCCTGCAGGAGAAATGACAGTAGTTTTAGGTTCTGGATGGCCCGGTGTGCTCGTCCATGAAGCAATAGGTCATGGATTGGAGGGTGATTTTAATCGTAAGAAAACATCGGCTTTTACTGGTTTGATGGGAGAAAAAGTGGCTGCATCTATTTGTACTGTAGTTGATGACGGTACTTTAGAGGGTCAAAGAGGCTCTTTGAACATCGATGATGAAGGCGAAGAGACACAACGAACTGTCCTCATTGAAAACGGCCGATTATGCAATTACATGCAGGATAAACTGAATGCAAAATTGATGGACTCCCATTCTACAGGCAATGGGCGCAGAGAGTCTTATTCCACACAAACAATACCAAGAATGACCAACACTTTCATGATGGCAGGACCGCATGAGCATGATGAAATTATTCAATCGGTTGATTCTGGTTTATACGCAAAAAATTTTGGAGGAGGCCAAGTGGATATCACTTCGGGTAAATTTGTCTTTTCTGCAAGTGAAGCATATTTAATCAAGCGTGGAAAACTGGATGTACCGGTGAAAGGCGCAATGCTTATAGGCGATGGACCATCAGCGCTCAAACAAGTCTCGATGGTTGGCAATAATCTTGCTCTTGATCCAGGTGTTGGTAATTGTGGCAAGGAAGGTCAAACTATACCGGTAAATGTTGGGCAACCCACCATGAGAATAGAAAATTTGACTGTAGGGGGGACCAATTAAAGAATCAATCCAACTCCGATTCAAGAATTTTTTGTTTTTGTTTTTCTCTGTACGCTGAAATACCTTCTGCGATACCGGTATCTGTTAAGGCTAATATTGCGGCCGCAAACAAAGCTGAATTGATGGCTCCAGGTTTGCCTAAAGCCATTGTTCCAACTGGAATGCCGGGAGGCATTTGAACAATGGACATCAATGCGTCTAACCCATCCAATGAACCTGCTACCAAAGGAACGCCTATAACTGGTAGGGTAGTTTTTGCAGCGAGCACACCGGGCAGAGCTGCAGCAAGCCCAGCGCCTGCGATAATTACTTTGACTTCTTTTTCTTGTAGTTTGGCACAGTACTCATCCAGCAGGTCTGGTGTTCTGTGTGCAGAGATCACTTTTGCTTCATGTTGGATATCTAATTCTGAAAGCATTGCTGCTGCATGAGACATAACATCCCAGTCAGATTTAGAACCCATAATAATGGCCACTTGAATACTCATTAAACAATTTTACAATGACTTATTTGTTCTGTCTAAGTAAGTTAAAATAAAAATGAGAAATAATTGATTTACAACACTAAGATCGTGAAACAAAAAACAATAGAATCTGACGCCGAAACAGCCATTGCACATGCAAAACAATTAGGGGCAGATCAAACGGCAGTCAGCGTTTCTTCAGGAAAAGGATTTTCAGTTAAAGCCCAGAATGGATTGATAGAAACAGTGGAGCATTACGAGGATCAAACTTTTGGAATTACCGTTTTTGTAAAACAATCGAAAGGATCTGCATCTACAAACAATTTATCAAAAAATTCTTTATTAAAAACAACTGAAAAGGCTTTAAGTTTGGCAAATTTAACTGCAGCCGATGAATTTAATGGTTTGGCAGATTCAAACTTAATGGCAACAGAACCTATTGATCTGGATCTTCATCATCCTTGGAAGCTTGATATGAGTGCAGCACAGACGATAGCACTGGAATGCGAAGAAGCTGCTCTGCAATCAGATCCTAAAGTTGATAACTCAGAAGGGGCTACCGTAGGGACCTATGAGAACCAGTCATTGTATGCCAATTCTCATGGGTTTGTTGGTGCAACAAGCTCTACAGGTCATAGCATTAGCTGTACGGCCATTGCCAGTGAGAGCGGTTCTATGGAAATGGATTATGAATATTCTGCTGCTAGAAAAGCCGAGGATTTACTTGATCATGAGAAGATTGGTTATAAGGCTGGAATCCAAGCCTGTTCTCATTTAGGGGCGAAAAAAATCAAAACACAAAAAGCTCAAGTTTTATATTCACCTAGACAGGCAAAAAGTTTGATTAGCCACATTACTGATGCAATCAGTGGAACCAGCCTATATAGGAAAGCTTCCTTTTTGCTTGATAGTATAGATCAACAAATTTGCCCTGATTATTTAACAATTACCGAAGATCCACATCTCAAATGTTCTTTTGGCAGCACCTATTTCGATGGTGAAGGAGTCAAAACAAAACCAAGAATTTTAGTCGAGCAAGGCATCCTAAGAGGTTATTTGCTGTCGAGTTATTCAGCTAGGCGTCTGGGTCTTAAAACTACCGGTAATGCAGGAGGGCATCATAATCTTTTGATTGAGCCCAATTTATCCGGAGGCTTGGAAGAGATCATTACAACAATGACTACCGGTCTGGTGGTTACAAATTTAATCGGCTATGGTGTTAATACAGTCAACGGAGATTATTCTAGAGGAGCCAATGGTTTCTGGGTGGAAAATGGTGAAATACAATACCCAGTTAGTGAAATAACAATTGCTGGAAATCTAAAAAATATATTGCAACAAATTGTACTCATAGGCAATGATTTTGATAAAAACAGCACCATCCATTCAGGCAGTATACTTGTTGATGACATGATGATAGCAGGACAATGAAAAAAATAAATTTATACAGAATTTTCTTAATCGTAAGCATTTTGGTCTGTTGTAATTTAGCGTATGGCCATGGTGCTGTTCAAAGAGCTTCAGAATTAAAAGACAATGACATTCGTTTATTTGTGGCTGACAATATGGACGGCTCAGTGGTGACCATTGATTTTCCCAATGGAGAAATTATCAACCGTGTTTCTACTCCAAAATCCATCATGATTCTTGCTTCCAGCAAAAATAAAAAATACATTTATGCAATGCGTGGGAGGGATACCGATCAAGACGTTGTCAGTATTATCACTACTGGTTATGATCCAGAAGCAAATCGATTCAGACAACCCCATGTTATTAGGACCATTGCAACTGATATTCCAGGAGGTCCCAGAGACGATAAAATGGCGACGGTTGGTGGTTATGATGCGATTTTGACTGAAGGCAATGCAGAAATTTTAGTTTTACTCTCCGAAGTTATAGATGGATTCTCCGAAATAAAAACGAAACGCTATAAGCTAGCAGCGCCAGATCACTACCACTATTTAGAAGGTGAAAGCTATCTTTATATAGGGCACCTTTTTAATGGGTTTATACAAGTACTTGATCGATCTTCAGGTGAAGAAGTTACGAGAATTGGCAAATGCCCAATGCTCCATGGAATGACCAGAGACGCTGAATCGGGAAGACTTTTTTTCTCATGCGCTAGAGAAGTTTTGGTTGTTGGAACAATTGCTGAGGAAAAAGCAAAAGAAATCTCCAGAATTCCCTATCCAGAAAACACCGGTCGTGGCTGTGCAGCTTTTTTAAAAGGTAAAGAAGGAGTTCAATGGTGTTACACCGAAGGAATAATACCGAGATTATATCGTTTGGATGCAAGCAAGAAGGATATGTATTTATTTGAAACCTTGCCTGTTGAACCTTCAATCAGACAAAACGTGACACATGATGGAAAGTATTTGATGATATTGAGCAAGCAAGGAGTGCTCCATTTACACGATGGACTAGATGGGACCCTTATAAGAAAAATTAAAATATCAGAGCCTTTTCTCGGGGATTGGTTTGAGGATGTTGGTAAAGCGATTCTACCTGATATTGCATCGCATAATGGTAGCGCCTACATTACGCTAACTCATGAGGGAAGAATTGCTGAAGTTGATTTGGAAGAAGGAAAAGTTAACAGGTATATTGATCTGGGTGGTTTTCCTACAAGAATTGTTCTTCTGGCTAAAGAATCCCTTATGCAATAATAGTAACCCTACTGTTCCTAGTTAATTTAGTTGAGGAAACGTTATGAAATTTAAGATAAGAAGTTTTTTGTTAACCACGATCATGTTGCTAATGGGGATGCATTTTCAATCGAATGTATTTGCTCATTCTGATCATGATAAAGATGCCAATGTTATAAAAATCGCAGATATTGTGATTGGTATTCAACACTACGCCTCCGCAAAGGATCAGCAACATCTCCAGGCTATAGTGGATTCTGATTCATCAACGGAGCATGAGAAAGTTATAGCAACTGCCATCATGAATATTCAGCATCAAGCTTCAGCTGGAGATAAACAGAAGTTGCAAGAGATTATTGATAGCACGACACCAACTTCAACAGTAAACGCACTAGCGACTATTGTGCATGGTTTCTCTCATGGAATATCAGCGGCGGATAAAAGAAAACTTCAAACAATTAAATTCAAAGGCTAGATTAATTATTTTTTAGTCTTGGATAACATTACATCTGATACCCCCCAAGCAAATTGATCAAGAATATTATCTTTCTTGATTGTCTTTATTTCTTTCAATTGACCCTTGAGTAACATTGGAACAATTCGAAAAAGCAATCTTGTCCATATCGTATTATTGAATAAGATCTTAGGTGGCAATGATTGCAGTCTTTGAATAGTTTCAATCTCAGTAGATCGCTCAGCTTGAATTTTTTTTGTTATTGCATCAAGTTTATTTTCGTTTGATGATTTTGCCAAAGTAGGAATCAGATGATTTGCTGCAACAATCGAATCTCTGATTGCTAAATTCAAGCCTTGACCACCAACAGGTGACATGGCATGAGCTGCGTCCCCTAACAACAATGAACCTGGAGCAGTCCAATGATGAACATAATCCGCAACCGTACTGAATAAAAAAGGATTTTTAATTTGTCTAGAATGTTCTCTCAAATGATTGCCCAATATGGGATCTGCATGTTTTGCTATCGCTTCGATTAAGGAGTGAATTCCTTCTTTACGTATGTCCTTAAAACTGCCTTTTTTGATTACAAAACCCAGTTGTAAATTGTCGTCATGAGTCGGTGCGCTTATTAAGAGTCTGCCTCCACCAACATACATGCTTAGCTTTGAACTTGGTTTAATATTAGGGACTTTTAACCAAACAATGTCCATGGGTACTGAAACGGCTCGCAATGGAGATCCTAGTGATGATCGGACACGAGATTTTCGTCCATCAGCACCAATGACTATAGAGGCATACAATTGTTCTTGTTTTTTGTCTCCATCAAAAATTACGCCAAGAACTCGATTCTTGCCATGTATCAATTTTCGTACGCGCGTGCCTCGAATTAACTTAAAATTCCTAAATTGAGAACACTCTTCTACCAACATTTCCAACAGATCAGGTTGAGAAACCCAACGTGGATTGTATTTTCCGAAAAGTTCTTTGTTAAAAGCAAAAGTAGTTAAGTGCTTCTGATTGGCATAAAGCTCAACCCCATCTAAGGTAACATGAGGCACAGCATTCAACTGCTTCTCTAAGCCCATTTGGGTAAAGGGTTCTATGCCACTGGGCATAAGAATTTCTCCTCGAAACTCTCGATCAAAATCATGATGTCGCTCGATGAGAGTGACCGGTATACCTTCTCTTGATAATAGATACGAAAGCACAGCCCCAGCGGGCCCAGCGCCTACAATAAGAACATCGAGATTTCCCTCAGTAGTTCTAGTCATCAGTTCATTAATAGCCGTTTAAAAATATTTAGTTCACCAGCCTAATGATCATAGGAGTTAGTTGCTCTAACTCGTGATGATGTCATAGGCGCTTTTATATTTTGCAGCGGTATTTTCAATAATTTCAGGAGGTAATTCAGGACCAGGTGCTGTTTTATTCCAATCCAGTGTTTCCAAATAGTCTCTTAGGTATTGTTTGTCAAAACTAGGCGGACTGATACCGAGTTGATAATCTTCAATGGCCCAGAATCTTGAGGAGTCTGGGGTCAATACTTCATCAATTAGATACAGCTCACCATTCCCGTCTAAGCCAAATTCGAATTTGGTATCAGCAATGATAATTCCACGTTCCCGGGCATGTTGGACCCCATAGTTATATATAGCAAGCGCTAAGTCTTTTACTCGTTGAGCAAGAGCTTCCCCGAGAATATCCACGGTTGTTGCATAAGCAATATTTTCATCGTGTTCACCAAATTCAGCTTTTGTCGCTGGAGTGTAAATGGGTTCAGGGAGTTGAGCAGCCATTTGGAGATTATCTTCCAACTTGATTCCACAGACCGAACCATTTGCCTGGTAATCTTTCCATCCAGACCCAATGAGGTAACCTCTTACAACCGCTTCGATTGGCAGTGGGCGTAATCGCTTGACCACCATGCTTCTTTTTTTGAAGTAATCAATTTCTGATTGATTTTGTATTACATCATCTATCAAAAAATTATTACTGAGGTGGTTGGCCACAATACTTTCTGTTTGCTCAAACCAAAAAAGAGATAGTTCGGTTAGCACCTGCCCTTTATTTGGAATTGGATTCGGCAAAACCACATCAAAGGCAGACATACGATCGCTTGTTACAAGCAGGAGGTGATCTTCATCAATGGCATAAATATCCCTAACTTTGCCTTGAGCTATCAGATCTAGATTTTGAATTATTGGGGTGTTCATCTAAGTATTTTATGAATTGCTTCATCTTTTATCAATAAGGTAATTTCTCTGCTATAACTATCCAAATTGCATGATAATATTGGTTATCGATAATTGAGTGAAAAGCTTAGTTTAACAATGACAGATTATAAAATAGCACCATCCATACTATCTGCAGATTTTGCACGATTGGGCGAGGAGGTGGATGC
>CAZWGB010000049.1:0-9781 GCA_964633465.1 uncultured Woeseiaceae bacterium
CGAGATCCATGGTAGAAAAATCAATAGTATCGATGCCGCCGGTGTCAAAAATGGTGAAATCGACCGGTCCCGAGATGGTGTAGGTATCGTCACCAGAATTAACATCCGGAATTTCGTAGGATTGAGTTTGTTCGTTGTAGGCATAAAGGTATCGGAGACCCAAAATATCAAAGAACATGGGTGTGTAGGGGTAGATTTCATCTCCAGATTTTGTCTCCATGGATTGCAATCCATAAGTGTTGAATGTATCTCCCGATATACCACACACAGCACAACCCGACGTCTGAGCATGGTTATGATTGTCAGGTCTTCCCATGGTATTGTCACCGACGTAATCGCGATAGGCCATGACTGTCCAGTATTGAGCATCATAGGTCAAAGGCATGTAGGGCGAATTAAATCCTGCATTATTTGGGTAAAACGCATTGTGTGGGTGTTTGAGCCCAAGCGAGTGGCCAATTTCATGAAGCAATACGTTGAAATTCCAACTGCCGTCGCTCCAATCTGAGGAAGACACAGAGAGCCAGATATCAGAGCCACCGGAATCTTTTTCATATGCATTCTCCAAATATATATCGACAAATGAAATACCTGCATAAGACACATCCATATTGGTTATACCGATACGGATGTCACCGCACTGGGTTGGGGTTTCTGTGACTTTGACAAAAGTGATGCCTGTAATCTGCCCGAAGAGCTGAAAAGCTCGGTCCACGGCCTCTTCATAATCACTCGAAGGGTCTGCGACATCCAGATGTGGACTGCCGGACCAGATACCACGATAATCAGCAGGGAAAAATGAACTGCTGTTGGGAATGCTGTAAGTTAAGGTTAAGGGGGTGGAAGCATCGCCATCGGGGTCCAGGGAACAACCAAAAAGCATCGCATTGACCAAACTGTTGTCGGACTCCTCAACATTCCACTGGTCCTGAATATCAGAAACATAGGGAGTGGCATAGTTCAGATCATTCACCAAAATAGTGAAAGTTTTCTCCACAGACAGACCACCCTGATCGCTGGCGGTGACAGTGATGGAGTAACTGTCTTGCATTTCATAGTCGGCATACACGTCATCTTTGAGTTTAAGCACTCCATCAGAAGTTATTTCAAACACATCCTTGTCGGTACCGCTGATGCTGTAAGTGAAGGCATCGCTGGTATTTGGATCCGTCACCAGAACGTTGCCCACTTCTAAACCGTAGTAACTTTCATTGAATGAATCGGCAGACAGAGCCACCTCCGTTGGGCTCACATTCACAGCAATACTAACTGACTTCTCTGAGGTCACGCCAGCAGCGTCAGTGGCGGTGATGGTTAAGAGGTAGCTGGGTTTACTGGCAAAATCAGGAGTAATGTCGTCTTTGAGTTTCAACACCCCATTTTCTGTTATTTCAAACGCATTTGAATCCTCCCCTGAAATGGTGTAACTGTATTCGTCAAGCTGATCATCATCAATGATATCAATTGCCCCTATCAACCCACCTGTTTCGTAATCAGCCACCCAAAGGTTTTCAAGATTAAATGCCGGGGCATCATTGGTATCCACAACTTTGATTGCAAAAGATTGACTCCAAATCGTTGTTCCTTGGGAAGTGTATCCGCTTAGAGTTAAGTTTATGGTTGCCGTGTTTTCATAATTAAGTGTGATGTTTTCTTTGAGCTTTAATTCTCCAGAATCAGATATTTCAAAAAGATCAGCATTGTCTCCTGTTATGGATATTTTTCTGTAATCGATGGTTTCCCCCTCTTGCAGATTGACACCAGAGAGAGTACCGACAACTGCTCCAGTTAGATTTTCTGAAACCGTGTTGTTGTCCAAGGCAAATTTTGGATCGGGGAGACTATTGTCAGCTCGATCATTACCCCACCATGGGATGATTTGTTGAGCCCCTGAAATATTGCCGGAGCTGAAAGCAAACTCATCTTGGCCATCGCCATCAATATCTCCCAATGCTAAGATTTGTTGACCTAGGTATTCCCCTTTAATGACCACCGTCTTCAGCGAGGACGCGTCCAGCTGATCATATGCCCCAAGCCATGAATCTTGTCCGTAAATGAGTAAGCCTGTCCCGTTTTCTTGACCGCTGTAGTTTGATACCCATTCTGCAAAAGGGGTACCGATGAAGAAATCATCATAGCCATCACCATCAAGATCACCCACTCCTTTGAAATTGAATGCTTCTCCAATCAGACTGCTTGAGGCAAAAATACCATCTAGGCTGGATGCAAGAGACAGGTCTAAAAAATAACTTTCACTGGTAAAGTCACCGTTAAAATCATAGTTTACTGGCCAGAATGATTGACCCCAGATAATGAAAAATTGACCCGCGGTATCCTTAATACCAAGGTCGTCTAGACCATCGCCATTGACATCACCCAAGTTTTCAATGGAACCATCGCCTTTTCCTAAGTATGAATCCGTTGCTGAGCCAGCGATAACTACTTGGACGAAGGGTCGACCAATTGCATTACCCAATGCTATCAGTACAACTCCTGAATCGTCTTGACTATTTAGGGTAACGCCGTTCATGGAAGCGGCATAGTCCATATAGCCATCGCCATTAAAGTCTCCCATCGTTACAGCATCTCCCATTTCAGCACTGCCAAACGCTGAGAATTGTTCGGTATACTCGATGGAGTTTCCATAATCAAAAGGGACATAGGCCCCATCACCTGAATCGTCGTAGGTATTTATTTTTAGTGATGCCTGACCGTAGAGGACGTATATAGCACCATTATTAACGCTAGATTGACCGCTTTCATTGGCATTCGGGGCACCAATCAAAATATCTGCATAACCATCATTATTTAGATCACCAACGGCAATGGAAGTTCCAAATCCTGCATCTTCAGAGCCCAATGGAGACAAAAATGAAGTCCAAGTTTGATTGCCTTGCTGTGCAATTAAAGTGGCCAAAGAAGCGCCGTGGATGATTTCCACCATGCCATCGGTGCTGTCTGGATTACCATAACCGTCATAGTCCCAATTCTCAAAATGATCGGTGCCAAAACCAAGAACAATATCAGCATAGCCATCGCCATTAACATCTCCTAAATCGAGATCTGTAGGTATTTGATTGCTGTCGTCATATGTATCGGGCCAATAGGTTAGATATATCCCAACTTCAAAATCAAAATCACCCGATTGCAGGTCCTCCAAACGATTTCCACCTGGAACAAGATAAACAGTTATGTCTTGGTAATATGGATCGTGGACAATAAAGACCGCATCTGCAATACCATCACCAGTTATGTCTTTACCTCCTGCAGATAAGATGATATTGCCGTTCCAGTAATCAGACCATGTTTCATAAATTTCAGATGCTTCCAAGGTTTGACCAATCTCGAGGCTGCCATCATCGGAGGTATCTCCAAACTCGAGAACTACATACAGAGGATTGTTGATCGAAGATTCCCCCCAAGTGAGCAATTGTTCTCCACTGTCATCTTCGATAGAAAAAATGAGAGGTCTAACCGAATCTGTAATTGGATCATCGGCACCATCGTGACCGTAAGAAAGAGCTCCTGTACCTGCGTGATAGTGGCCAGTACTGGTTTCAAAATCTACTGCAGCACCTTCTTTCAAATAAACTGCACCGGTTGATGCATCCAGACGAAACAGATCAGAAACATCCAATCCTGAGACTGATTTGACTATTAAATTGTAAGTACCAGAACCGTCAGGATCCACCAAGTCGATAGTAAAAAGATAGGTCTCATCGTCTGAATTCTTTTCAGGTACTTTAATGATTTGATAATACTGGTTTGCTGTCTGATACCACTCATCTTCACTGTCTTTCAGCCAGATTGTGTCGTATGCAAGGCGGTAATAGTTCTTACCCCAAGCATGCAGACTGGCTTTCTCCAATGCTTCGGCCACGTCCTCAACTGTCACAGTTGTTACAGCGGTCAAAGAATCGCCGGCCTCATTTACAACTGTAATACTGAACTGATAACTGGCATCCCTTTCGTAGTCTGCCTGAAACTCGTCTTTTAGTTTTAAAACCCCTCCAGTGGTGATTTCAAAGAAACGGGCGTCTTCACCGGAAAGACTGTAGATTAAACTCGAGGTTGCATCCAAACCGATCACACTAAGGTTGCCGATGCTGGCACCGGCATCGTTTTCACTGAAGCTTTTACTGTCCAGTATGATCCCACCGACTTTGATGGTCAGTGTTTCCGTGTATTCGATCCCTCCACTATCGGTGACTGTGATCTGGATATCCACCGAGGGTTCACTGTTATAGTCGATGCTCTGATCGGTTTTCAGTTTAAGCAGACCGTCAACGATCTCAAAGCGATCATCGTTGACACTGTATGTGAAGCTTTCATTGCTGTCTTCATCAGAGACTAATATTTGGCCTACGTTTGCTCCTTCCAACCCATCTTGAATGCTGTCTGCACTCAGATTAATTGCACTGGGCGCATCATTGACATCGGTTACATTGATGGAAAAGGTTTGGGTAGCAGTAAGTCCACCCGAGTCGGTGACTTGAACTGCAATAGTTAGAGTCTCATTTGCTTCGTAGTTAACACTAATGCCATCCTTGAGTTTGAGTTGATCGTTAATCACCTCAAAGTACTCAGCATGGGGACCTGATAAGGTGTACGTCACAGTATCTCCAACGTCTTCATCGCTTGAACCCAGTGTACCTATGATGCCTCCATCTATATTCTCATCAATGACATTGGCTGAAAGAACAACGCCAGTTGGGGCATCATTGGTGTTGGCCACGCTAATGGTAAAGGTATCACTGATAGCACTTCCAGCTGCATCGGTCGCAGTTACCTGTATGCTGATTGAGCCGACATCAGCGTTCAATGGGGTACCAGTAAAGGTCTGGGTAGCGGCATCAAAACTGAGCCAGGAAGGCAGAGCTGAGCCGTCGCTCAAAATTGCTGAGTAAGTTAGGGCATCGCCATCCTCATCATTGAAAATGTTGGCTGGAATTGCAAAGCTAAAGGCACTGTCTTCATCGATACTTTGATCACTAACAGAATTGGTCAGAGTCGGTGCATCGTTAAGATCGTTAACCATAACAGTAAAGTTTTGACTGGTTGTCAATCCGCCTGTGTCAGTGGCGGTAATAGTGACGGTCAACGTTGAGTTGGTTTCGTAGTTTGCAGTGACACCTGTTTTTAGTTTCAGTTCACCGTTAACCACTTCAAAGGAAGCAGCATCATTACCGGAAAGGGAATAAGTGTGACTGTCCCCCGGATCCACATCGCTGGTAGTTAGTATACCCACGGCCATGCCGGCTGTGTTTTCATCTATGCTATTCGCTGAGAGTTCAATAGCAGTTGGACTATCATTGGCATCGGCTACTTGCAGGGAATAAGTGACGCTAGTTTCATGATTGGCATCATCAGTGGCTGTGATCGTGATCGAATATGTATTTTTGGTTTCAAAATCGGCACTCACACTACTTTTAAGTTTCAGTTGGCCGTCGATCACTTCAAAGGAAGCCGCATCTTCCCCCGATAAGGTGTAGGTAACATTGGCAGTAAAATCAGAGTCGGCAATCGACAGATCACCAACCACAATACCGGCTGTATTTTCAGCAAAACTGGTGGAACTGAGTCTTAAAGGCGAATCATCTACATCATTCACGGTAATCACGTACGTTTGACTGGCGGTTCCACCGTTACCATCACTGACGGTGACTTCAACCGAGTAAATATTATTTTGATCACTGTCCCCAGGGCTCTCGTAATCGGGAGCGGTTTTAAAACTCAAAGCCCCAGAACCGGCATCAATGGTAAAAAGGGCTTGATCGTCGCCACCGGTGACGGAGTAAGTAAGGGTATCTTCATCCACATCGGTCGCGGTAATGTCGGCTACGGCTGTGGTGTTTTCATCGATGGCAAATTCCATCACCCCAATCAGTTCTGGAGCATCGTTCACAGGGGTTACCGAGATGGTAACGCTACCAGAGTCGGTTAGACTGCCATCGGAGACGGTGTAAGTGAATGAGCCAAAGCTCGTAGTGTCATCATTGAGATTGGCATCGGGGGTAAACACCAGGCCGGTGAGCTGAGAAATGGTCAAGCTTGAGCTCGTGGTCACTGTGGTGCCGTCAGCAGTGGCTAAAGTACCCCCACTGGGTACGGCGTTCACAGAGATAGTTAAGCTGTTGCCATCGGCATCGGTGGGTGCAGTGATCGCAAGGGCTGTATTAGCAGCATCCTCATCCATGTTGACCGTTTTATCGGCTGCGGCTACTGGAGCTCGGTTTGTGGGAGTGGGTAGGACCGTTTGTCCACCACCGCCACCACCACCACCACAGGCGGATAAAGTCAGTGCAGCCAGTGCTGACCAGGTGATATTGTTTGCATCAAGACTAGAACGTCGTTTTCTCGTTGAGAGGATATTATTTTCCTCTCCATTCATTTTAGATTCATTACGATTGTGCCGTTTATGTTTTCTTGGTATTGATAATAGAATTTATTTTGATTGTTGGATTTATAATATTTCAATTTTTTTCATCACTCAAAATTATATGTATCCAGATTAGCTCGAGATACTGAGACTGATGGTTCCAATTCCCTGAATTTGTCCTTCAATTTGATCACCCGGCAAAACTGGCCCAACACCAGAAGGAGTTCCTGTATAAATCAAGTCACCAGGCTCAAGATGATAAAAATTGGAAAGATAAGCAATAAGCTCGGCCGGTGAATTCACTAAATCCTTGAGATCTCCAGACTGTCTGATTTCATCGTTGACAGACAGTTCGATTAAACCAGATGTGGGATGGCCTATAGTTTCCACTGATGCAATTGCTGAGAGAACTGCCGAATTTTCAACGTCCTTTCCCATATCCCAGGGCAGACCTTTGGACTTGGCATCCTTTTGCAGGTCTCGTCGTGTCATGTCAAGCCCACATGCATAACCGAAAATGGATTCTTTTGCCGCTTCAGGCAACGCTTCAAAAACAGGTTTGCCTATAGCAACAACCAGTTCTATCTCATGGTGAAAATTCTTTGTCCCAGGCGGGTAGGGTATGATGCTTCCTGAAGGCACATAAGCAGAGAGTGATTTGGTGAAAAAGAAGGGAGATTCTTTGTTGGTTTCAGATCCCATTTCCTTGGCATGCTTCTCGTAATTCCGACCAACAAAAAAAAGTCTGTTTATCGGGTAGGTTGCTTCGGTGTCCTGGATAGGAGCAAGCAGCGGTTGAGGAGCAACAAGGTTCATTTTGGTATTGCCTTCACTCATTCAAAGTCAAGTCCATAAACCCTGATCACGTTATCTCTAAGTAACTTTTTTCGAACCTCAGATTTGAGGCCCAAAGCATCAATATCATCAATGGTTTTTTTGAATTCCAGAACTGGAAAATCAGTACCAAAGATAATTTTATCTTGACCGTAACTGTTGAGGTAGTGAATAAAGCTCTTGGGCCAATATTTTGGCCGGTGGGCATCACATCCGATAAAAATATTCTCGTGTTTCCACGCCATTGAAATCATCTCATCATGCCAGGGAATTCCCACATGGATACCGATCAGTTTCAATTCAGGAAAATCACATGCCACAGCATCAAGGGCAATCGGTTGGCCAACACTTTTGGTTCGGTATTCTTGGGAATAGACCATGGACTGACCCACCTGCATCTGGATGGGGACATTGAGCTCACAGCATTTTGCATAAAACGGGTAGTATTTGGCATGATCTGGTGCCAACTCATACCAATGTGGGTATAAATGGGCGCCGACAAAACCCATATTGGTAATAGCATCTTCAAACGCCCTGACACCGTCCATTCCCTCAAACGGGTCAATCCCAGCCAAGCCATAAAAACGTTCAGGGTACTTGGCGCAGGCTTCGGCCACAACTGAGTATGGCATGTGATAGCATCCAGGCAAACCAACCCTGCCAGCGCGTGCAGCAATCAGGAATGCTTTTTCTATACCTGCCTCTTCCATCTTTTCAATTATCTCTTCCAGAGAGAGCCCTGCCATCAAAGCATTTTCTGCATTCATTTTGCCCACAAAGAATTCATCGCCCCAGTCCGGTCGGTGTGACAGGGCTTTCCTTGTCCAGATATTGACAACGGCATCGATTGCTTTGTAGCTTAGTTTTTGGTCGTCAGTCATCGCCATGAAATTTGTGGTCATTCCCAAAGGTCAACATTAGCAAAACTTTAATTGATATACTACGCTAGAGACCAAAGTCCGAGGGGTGGCAACAACAGCCTGAGATCTTAAATGAAACCCTTTGCACCTGATCCATTTAATAATGGCGGAGGAATGGAATAATTCATTTACTGTTCACATTACTTATTTTGTTGATATTCAGCAGCAACCAAGTATTTGCTGCAGATGGGAAAGAAGCGACAGTTGAAATTGAGGAAATCATTGTCAAAGCCAGCTGGCGTGAAACCAAGCTTGAACAAGCAGATGCCAGTATTTTTGTCATAGACCAAGAAGTACTCATTGATCAACCAGTCAAGCATTTTGAGCAACTCACTCAGATGATCCCAAATTTAAACTGGGCTGGTGGCAGTTCCAGACCCAGATATTTTCAGATACGAGGCATCGGTGAGCGCTCCGGATACGAGGGTACACCGAATTCTTCCGTTGGATTCATCATTGACGATATTGATTTTTCAGGTCTGGGAGGCATTGCCACCACCTTTGACCTGGAGCAGGTTGAAGTTCATCGAGGTCCTCAGGGACTTAGAATGGGAGCTAATGCACTGGCAGGATTAATTTACATGCAAAGCAAAAACCCAACAGATGCTTTTGAAGGTATAGCTGAATTGGTATACGGATCAGATGACATCAAAAGTCTTGGCATTGCCATGGGCGGGCCCATCGATGAAGAGGAGAAACTAAAATACAGAGTTGCCCTCAGACAGGATGAAATTAATGGCTTCAGAAACAACAGTTGGTTGGCCAAGGACAACACTTCAGGAAAAAAAGAATTTACCGGTAGGATCAAGCTGAATTGGCAACCAAATTCAACTTCAACGATTGATCTTTTGTTAATGAATGTCGATTTAAAAAACGGTTACGATGCATGGGCAATGGACAATAGCCTTTCCACGCTTTCGGACAAGCCGGGCAGGGATTCCCAAGATACCACTGCCATGGGACTGAAGATGAGATTTAGATTGCATGACAAATTCGAGTTGCAAAGTCTAACCGGACTAACCCATTCCGATGTTTTGTTCAGTTTCGATGCAGATTGGGGCAATAACCAATCTTGGCAACCCTATGTGTATGACTTCTTTTCTGAAACCCTAAGATCAAGACGATCATTGAACCACGAGTTTAGGTTGATCTCGGAGCCAATGAATTTTGTCGAAGATAAACCAATGGAGTGGATTGCAGGTATATATTATCTGGATTTAAACGAACGTAATGACCGGAATGATCTTGGTGTATACGACGATCCTTTTGACAATTGGTCCGCCTACATACAGGACGATAAGCTGGGTAGCAATTATGCTTCTGAGAATCTGGCAGTATTTGGCAATATCGATTATGCCATTGCCTCCCAAACAACAATAAGTTTGGGCATGCGTTGGGAGCGGTGGACTTCGGCTTATTCTGATACTCTCGGAGAGTTCTTTTTTCCATCCGACCGGATGTTGGGAGGGAAGCTTTCTTTGCGAACTGAATTGAACGAGTTTGCAAACGTTTACGCAGCGGTAGCCAGAGGGTATAAATCCGGTGGGTTTAATCTAGGGACGGGCATTCAAGGGGTCGAGAGATTGAACGATCTGATCTACGATCCCGAATATTTATGGAATTATGAAATAGGCACCAGCGTGCTCAG
>CAZWGB010000050.1:0-9723 GCA_964633465.1 uncultured Woeseiaceae bacterium
GCTTTTCTTAAGGCTGCAAGGGTGTCAGCGGTTTCCCCAGACTGTGAGATAGCGATAAATAAAGAGCCTTTTTGTTTTGCAATTGTGTTGTACCTGTACTCACTTCCTATATCCACAGAAGTTGGTATGCGAGTGAAGTGCTCTATCCAAAGCTTGGCAATCAAGGCCGCATAATAGCTTGTCCCGCAAGCACATATTTGGATGTGCTTTATCTCCCCCAAATCACTGGCGTTGCTCTTTTCGAACAACGCTCCTTTTATTGCTCCGGTAACATAATCCCCATAAGCCCTTCGGACCACCTCAGGCTGCTCAAAAATTTCTTTTTCCATAAAGTGACGGTAGCCTTCTTTAGAAAAGTTGCTGGCCGTCATATTGGATGTTGTAATTTTTCGTTCTACCTCATTTAGCTCTTGATTGAAAACAGAAAACTGGTCTGCTGTTATCAAAGCAACGTCACCATCTTTTAAAATAACAAAGCGGCTTGTGAGCGCAATCAACGCACCTGCATCAGAAGCAAAATAATTTTCGTCTAGCCCCAACCCTATAATTAATGGGCAACCATGTCTTGCGCCCACAATAATGTCTGGATTGCTGGCTTCTATTACCGTAATTGCGAAATCACCAACTAAATCATTGGTTGCACGAGCAACAGAGCCCATCAAATCATGGTCTTTTCTATACAAATGTATTAAATGAACAATAACCTCTGAGTCAGTTTTGCTTGAAAAAACATAGCCTTCAGCTGTGAGCTTTTCTCTAATGTCTGCGAAATTTTCAATGATGCCATTATGAACCAAAGCGATTTCACTGTTTGAATAATCATCTCCTGAGACGTGAGGGTGTGCGTTCATTTCGCTGGGCTCACCATGGGTTGCCCAACGTGTGTGTGCAACCCCTATAGGGCTCTTGAAATTTTTTTCTTTTTTTATTGTTTTATGAAGCTCAGCAACCTTACCTTGTTTTCTTATTCTTAAAATCTTGTTGTTCTCGGTTAGAGCGATTCCCGCGGAATCATAGCCACGATACTCAAGCCTATTTAGGCCATCCAAGAGTATTGGTACGACGTTACGATTACTGGCAGCTGCTACTATCCCACACATTATTTTGGTTTATGTTGTATTTTTTTTTGGCCTTTTCCAACCAGGTATTGTCTTCTGGTGGGCTCTTTCTAGGGTTAGTTTATCTTTAGGGGCTTGCTTTGTGATGGTTGAACCAGCGCCAATGGTTGCGCCTTTTTTGACTGCAATCGGTGCTACGAGCTCAACTCCTGAGCCTATAAACACGTTGTCTTCAATAATGGTTTGGTTTTTGTTTACCCCATCATAATTGCACGTGATTGTACCTGCGCCAACATTTACTTCGTTTCCAACCACAGCATCGCCAACATAGGATAAATGGTTCACTTTTGACTTCTGCCCTATCCGGCTTTTTTTAATCTCAACAAAATTCCCTGCCTTTGCAGAATCCATTAATTCTGTGCCTGGCCTTAGCCTTGCAAAAGGTCCTACTAAGCAATTATCACCAATGTTTGCGTGCTCGAGGCTGCAGTGTGAAAGTATTTTTGTATGCTTCCCTATCGTTGAGTTTGCTATTACTGAGTGAGGTCCAATACTTGCTCCTTCTGCAATGTTTACATCTCCCTCAAACACAACATTGACATCAATAAATACGTCTTTGCCACAAACAAGATCCCCCCTAACGTCTATACGCATGGGATCCGCCAAAGTTACACCTTTTTGAAGTAGTTTTTCAGCTGCTTCTTTGCGCTTGATTTTCTCTGCTTCTGCTAATTGTTTTTTATCGTTCACCCCAAAAATCTCCTCTGCCGCCTGGGGTTGGATTGAATCGACCAACACCCCATCATCTACAGCAAATTCTATCGTGTCAGTTAAATAATACTCTCCTTTTTTATTGTTCGCACTCAGCCTGTTAAGCCATTGGGTTATTCTGTTGGGTGGGAAAGCCATTATTCCTGAATTAATCTCGCTGATGGTTTCTTGTTTTATTGTGCATTCCTCGTCTTCTAGAATTGCAGTAATTTCATTATTAGCGTTTCTAATAATTCTTCCATAGCCTTTAGGGTCATCTATGTTGGCCGTTAAAAGCGTTAATGTATTGGTGGCTGCTGAGTTAATGAGTTTTAGGAGGGTTTTAGGGCGCACCAAAGGCACATCGCCTAATAAAACCAAAACGATATTGTCTTGATTGATTTTGGATAAAGAACACCTTAATGCGTGCCCAGTACCTAGAGGCTCTGCCTGCTGAACATAAACTAAGCCCTGATCTGGCTTGCCCAAAGCTTTAGCTATATGTTTCTCGGCATCAGGAGAGCAAACAATTATAGTTTGCACGCTGGAAATGGCATCAGCTGTGTCTTTAATGTGCTCAAGCATGGTTTTGCCTGCAAGAAACTGCATTGCTTTTGGAAGGCTAGAGCTCATCCTTGTGCCTTCTCCTGCCGCTAAAATTACTACTGAAGTTTCCATTTCAACACCAAACAAGCCCAAAGATAGATTAGTTTACAGAGAAGCTTTGGAAAATGCCTAGTTTTGGGAGCAAAATATTGATGGGCGTTATTTTTTGCCTTTGAGTTTTTTTACTGCATTGTATCTAGCAGCAGCTTCCACTAAAGCTGCCTGGGCTTGCTCGAGCTCCTCTTTTTGGGTTGCTCCTTTAAGGGCTTCTTCTGCTTTATTTTTTGCTTCAGAAATTGCCTCTTCATCTAATTCAGCAGCGTGGAGTGCCGAGTCTGCAAGCACTGTAATTAAATGCGGTTGGACTTCTAAAATTCCACCTGTAACGTAAAAAAACTCTTTGTCTCCTTCGGGTTTAAATACTTCTATATCGCCTGGTCTAAGGCTTGTTAATAGCGGCGTATGTCTTGGTGCAATACCCAGGTCTCCTGCTTTTCCTGGAGCAACAACCATTGTTGCCTCGCCTGAGAAAAGAGCTCTTTCTGCACTAACTATTTCAACTTGAATGGTGTTCATATTCGGTCAGTTTTTACATTGTTTTTGCTTTCTCAACGGCTTCATCTATTTTGCCAACCATATAAAATGCTTGCTCTGGAAGGTCATCATACTCACCTGCAACAATGTCTTGAAAAGCTTTAATTGTGTCTTTCAGTGCGACATATTGGCCTGGCGCTCCAGTAAAAACTTCAGCGACAAAAAATGGTTGCGACAAATAGCGTTGAATTTTTCTTGCTCTTTGAACAGTTAGCTTGTCTTCTTCTGACAGCTCATCCATTCCCAAAATAGCAATAATATCCTGCAGTTCTTTGTAGCGCTGCAAAACTTGTTGTACGGCACGCGCTGTTTCGTAGTGCTCTTGGCCAACAATCAGAGGGTCTAACTGCCTGCTGGTTGAGTCCAAGGGGTCGACAGCCGGATATATTCCAAGCTCTGCAATTGATCGAGACAAAACAACGGTTGCATCCAAGTGAGCAAATGTCGTAGCTGGTGATGGATCGGTTAGATCGTCAGCAGGGACGTAAACAGCCTGAATAGAAGTTATTGATCCTGTTTTTGTTGATGTAATTCTTTCCTGCAAAATACCCATCTCTTCTGCCAGTGTAGGCTGATAGCCAACAGCGGAAGGCATTCTGCCCAGTAGGGCCGAAACCTCTACCCCTGCCAACGTATATCGATAGATGTTATCAATAAACATCAACACATCGCGACCTTCATCACGAAAACTTTCAGCTATGGTGAGTCCTGTTAGCCCGACGCGTAGCCTATTGCCTGGTGGTTCGTTCATTTGCCCATAAACGAGAGCTACCTTGTCCAACACATTGGATTCCTTCATTTCATGATAAAAATCATTTCCCTCTCTAGTTCTTTCACCAACGCCGGCAAACACAGAATAACCAGAGTGTTCATGGGCGATGTTGCGGATTAACTCCATAACGATCACGGTCTTGCCGACACCTGCTCCACCAAACAAACCTGCTTTTCCTCCTTTAGCAAAAGGACAGAGCAAATCAATAACTTTGACTCCTGTTTCTAGAAGCTCTGAGCTGCTAGCTTGTTCTTCAAAAGTCGGTGCTTTTGCATGAATTGGCTTGGTTTCAGAGGCGCCAATAGGTCCAGCCTCATCGATTGGGTTACCCAACACATCTAAAACTCTACCAAGGGTTTTTTCCCCAACAGGAACAGTGATTGGTGCTCCAGTGTTTTCTACTGCCAAACCTCTTTTTAGCCCTTCGCTAGAACCCATTGCAATAGCTCGCACAACACCATCACCCAGTTGTTGTTGCACCTCAAAAACTAATTCCCCGTCTTTTAGGGTTAATGCATCGTACACGCTGGGGATGCTTTCTCTTGGAAACTCTACATCCACCACCGCGCCAATTACCTGGACTACATTTCCAGTACTCATATTGCTTTCCTCATATTTACTTAAACAGCAGCAGCGCCGCCTACAATTTCCGAAATCTCCTGTGTAATCGCAGCTTGTCTTGCTTTGTTGTAATCAAGCTCCAATTGTTCAATTATCTTTCCAGCATTGTCGGTGGCGCTTTTCATAGCGACCATTTTTGCTGCCATTTCACACGCAACATTTTCAACAACTGCTCGGTATACTTGTGACTCTATGTATCTGGTCAAAACCTGGTCAAGCAATTCTCTTGAGTCAGGCTCGTAAATATAGTCCCAATGTGTTGGCAGGTTTTCTTTGTCTATTGCCTCAACTGGGAGTAGTGTTTTTATTTCTGGCTTTTGTGACATCGTGTTAACAAAGCTGTTGTGCACCAAAAAAAGCCTGTCTATTTTTTGGCTGCTGTATTCGTCTAACATAATGCTTATTGCTCCAACCAAATCTTCAACGTTTGGGTTTTCCCCTAACTGGCTTGTTGCGCCAACAATATTGATGTTTACTGAGCGGAAGAACTGGATGCCCTTTGCCCCAACCAGACAAAGTTTGGTTTCAACTTTTTGGTCTCGCCATTGTTTCAGTTCTGCCAAAAGAGTCCTAAACATATTTACATTTAGCCCTCCACACAAACCTCGATCTGTGCTTACGACTATATACCCAACCTTTGTCGCTTTTCGTTCGGTTAAAAATGGGTGTTTATAGTCGGGGTTTGCTTTAAACAAATGGCCAATAACGTTTATAATTTTATCTGCATAAGGGAGTGCCGACTGCATTGTCTTTTGGGTGCGCCTCATTTTGCTTGCAGCAACCATTTCCATTGCTTTGGTAATTTTTTGGGTGTTTTTAACACTGCCTATTTTTGTCCGAATTTCTTTCTCGTTTGCCATCTACTGCTTCTTTTAATATGTTCCTGTTTCTTTAAATTCTTCCACCGCTTTTTTAAGCCCTGCCTCTATTTTCTCGCTGTAATCCCCTGAGGTGTTTATGTTATCTATCAGCTTTTGGTGGTTGTCTCTGAAGCTTGCAAGTAAGCCTGCTTCAAAATCAACCACTTTTTCAGCATCTACATCGTCAAGATAACCTTCGTTGGCGGCGTAGAGAGAGACAGCCATTTCTGCAATCGATAGGGGCGAGTATTGTTTTTGTTTCATGAGCTCAGTTACTCTTTGACCCCTTTCAAGTTGTTTGCGAGTTGTTTCATCCAAATCAGAAGCAAACTGAGCAAAAGCAGCTAGTTCTCGGTATTGAGCTAGTGCCAACCGAACGCCTCCACCTAGTTTTTTGATGATCTTGGTTTGAGCTGCGCCTCCCACCCTTGAAACAGAAAGTCCAGCGTTTATTGCGGGCCTAATGCCTGCATTAAACAAGTCGCTTTCAAGATAAATTTGACCATCGGTAATTGAAATTACGTTTGTTGGCACAAACGCAGAAACATCGCCAGCCTGGGTTTCAATAATTGGCAACGCTGTTAATGATCCGGTTTTGCCTTTGACTTTGCCTTTGGTGTTTTTTTCAACATACTCGGCGTTTACTCTTGCTGCCCTTTCTAGCAGTCGGGAATGAAGATAAAAAACATCTCCGGGATATGCTTCTCTTCCAGGGGGTCTTCTCAACAACAAAGACACTTGTCTGTATGCCCATGCTTGTTTGGTAAGATCGTCGTAGATAATAAGCGCATCTTCGCCTTGGTCTCTAAAATACTCCCCCATAGCACAACCGGAATATGGTGCGATATACTGCATTGCTGCTGAGTCTGCGGCAGCGGCGGCAACAACAATTGTGTGCTCCATTGCCTCATGCTCTTCGAGCTTTCTAACTACCCCGGCAATGGAAGAGTTTTTTTGTCCCACAGCGACATAAATACACTTAACCCCTGTTCCTTTTTGGTTGATAATCGTATCCACGGCAACTGCTGTTTTTCCTGTTTGGCGATCTCCGATAATTAACTCCCTTTGCCCTCTACCAACAGGAACCATGGAATCAATGGATTTTAGCCCAGTTTGCACAGGCTGGCTCACCGATTGTCGAGCAATAACCCCCGGAGCAACCTTTTCAATTGGCGCAGTTTTTGTGTCCTCTATTGGTCCTTTGCCATCCAAGGGCTCGCCCAATGAGTTAACCACTCTCCCTAACAGAACATCTCCCACTGGGACTTCAAGGATTCGGTTGGTTGTTTTAACTATTGCTCCTTCAGAAATATGCGTGTAGTCGCCTAGGACAACAGCGCCTACTGAGTCTTGTTCTAAATTAAGCGCCAATCCAAATGTTTCGCCCGGAAACTCAATCATTTCACCGTATTGAACATCGCTCAACCCATGAATTCTTGTAATTCCATCGGTTACGGAAACCACCGTGCCAACATCAGATGCTTGGGCTTCTCCTTCAAAGTTTTCAATTTTCTTCTTGATTAATTCGCTTATTTCCGAGGCTTTAATCGTCATTGTTTTCCTTTTTTAGTTAATTAAAAATCTGTTCAGGCTTTGCAGTTGTGTGCTGACTGCGCCATCAACCATATGGTCACCTGTTTGAATGACCGCTCCACCAATCAGTGACTTATCAATTATCACTTTCAATTCAACTTTGTTTCCTAGTTTTTTCTCAAGCGTATGGGTTATTTTTTTGAGCTCTTTCTCGTCAGTTTGAATCGCTGTGGTTAATGTAACCTCGGTTGTTTTTTCCGACTCTCTTTTTTTCTGGTTATATTGCTTATGCAGCTCATTCATAATATTAAGACGGCTGTTTCCCGATAGTATTTGGATTAAACCCAAAAACTGTTTTCGATTTGAATGATGGGTCTCAACCCCAAGGTTGACGCCGTCATAAAAGACTTCTGCAACCTTTTTCTTGTTCTGTCCAGGGGCTTTTATCAATGCCTTGATCTCATTGTTGTTCAACAATTCAGAGCATCCTTTTAGAAACTCTGACCATTCCGTCAAAGTTCCTGAAGATGCTGCCAGTTCAAAAACAGCTTTTGCATAAGGCCTGGCAATTGTTCTTAGTTCGTCCATGTCATTTAATTTTCTTAGCAAGCCCTTTTAGCAAGGCTTCATGGTCTGAGGTTTTGATTTCTCTGGTTAAAATTTTCTCTGCGCCCGCAACTGCAATGCTGGCTACCTCTGCCCTAAGGCCCTCTTTAAGTTTTGCCGCTTCTTGGTTGGCCTCATCTTGTGCAGTGTCCATAATTCTTACTCGTTGTTTTTCTCCGTCTGTTTTTGCCTCCTCTACAATTGATGAGGCGCGACTGTTTGCTTGGTCAAGAATAGTTGATGCTTGTTTTCTTGCTTTTTTTACCAAAACAGATGCCTCTGACTCGGCATCAATCAATTTCTTTTGGCCTTGCTCTGCTGCTGCCAAGCCCTCTGATATTGTTTTGTTACGCTCTTCTATTGCCTGCATGATCATCGGCCAAATAAACTTCATGCTGAACCAAACAACTGTCATAAAAACAATCATTTGTATTACAAGCGTGACATTAATATTCATTTTTTAGCCTCCAAATCAATGGCTTTTTTCTGCCTGTTAGGATTACCCAATAAACGGATTGGCAAATACAAAAAACAAGGCGATGCCCACGCCAATCATTGGCACTGCATCCAACAAACCAGCAACAATAAATAGCTTGACCTGGAGCATGTTTGCCATTTCTGGCTGCCTTGCGGCGCCTTCTAAAAAGCGTCCTCCCAGCAATCCAAAGCCGATCGCTGTGCCTAACGCGCCCATCCCTATAAGGATGCTTGCTGCAATTGCTGTCATTCCTAAAATAAAGTCAGATTCCATTTTTTTCTCCTGTTATAGTTTTTTTACCGTTTCTAATTGTTTCTAGTGCTCTTCATGCGCCATGCTTAAATAAACCACAGTGAGCATCATAAAGATAAACGCTTGCAACAAAATTATCACCAAATGAAAAAGCGCCCACAACAATCCTAATAAGAATTGCATTATCATATATCCCGAATCAGCAACGGTAAACTGATCCGCCACAAGGCCGAGCGTGAATAGCGCTATGATCAAAAAAATTAACTCTCCAGCATATAAATTGCCAAAAAGTCGAAGGCCCAATGACAATGGTTTTGCGATCTCTTCAATTAATTTCAACAAAAGATTAAAAGGCAACATCCATTTTCCAAAGGGCTGAAACGCCAGTTCTCTAGCAAAGCCTCCGAGCCCTTTTATTTTAATACTGAAGTAAATAATTAAAAGGAAAACCGTTAATGAGAGGCCGAAGGTTATATTAAGGTCTGCACTGGGGACCACTCGCATGTATTCAATGCCAGCGAACCCACCTACCCACGGAAGCAAGTCTACTGGTATCAGGTCCATAAAATTCATCAAAAATACCCAACAAAAAATTGTCAGCGCTAACGGCGCTATGAGCTTGCTTGTGCCGTGGTAGGTGTCTCTAACCTGCTCGTCAATGAGCACAATAACCAACTCCACAAAGCCCAACCAGCCCGAGGGGGCTCTAATAGTGGCCTTTCTAGCGGCAAAATAAAAAGAAGTGCAAAACAAAAACGCCATAAATACAGAATAGAAAAGACTGTCCAAGTGTAGGGTCCAAAATCCGTTTTCTTCGCCCGAAAAAACTGTCTCTGTGTTGAACACCAAATGGTGTGAAATATAATCGTTGGAGGTAACTTCTTCGCCGTGGGCAAGGTCTGTAGGGTGCTCTTCATTTGTAGCAGAAAATGAGTTTGCAGAAATCAATAAAATACAGGCCAAGAGTAGTGTTTTAAGGAAGCTAGCTTTATTCATTTTCTTTGCTTTTTTATACGACCAATAAAGACAACCAATAGACAAAAACGGCAACAATATAACCTATTATTAATGGGAAAAACATGGCTTTTAATAAGATAACTGCGGCACCAAACAATGCTCCGGTAATCAGAAATTTTAAAGCCTCCATAAGATACAGCATGTTAGCGATTTTTTTTGGGCTCTGCGGGGCCGTTTGAAAAATAAGCCTGAGTATATGGACTGATGAAAAAACAGCTACCATACTACCAGCAATTGATGATTTTGCGCTCTCAGCGCTCAAAAAAAACCAAAATATTACCGCTGTGACCATCCCTAAAACCAATTGCGCAGAAAGAATTCCAAGCGCGATTTTTCTTGATTGTGCTATCACTTGGTTTTAGTTCTTGGTTTGCTTGTTCTATCGAATTCTGTCTAAAATTCCTTGAAGCTCGTCTGAGCTATTGTATGAAACCACTAACCTGCCCTTGCCGGACTTTGCGTGCTTGATGGAAACTTTTGCACCCAGTTTCTGGGTTAGGCTGTTTTCGAGTCTTTTAACATCAGGGTCTTCGGGTTGTTTTTTTGTTTTTGGTTTGTTCGCGCCTTCAAGGATGC